>JACDCB010000089.1 GCA_013694585.1 Candidatus Nitrosopumilus sp.
GTCCGATGTAGTAAGAATTCCACCTAGTAAGCTAACTAATTCTCTAAAGTTAACTGCAATTGGTATCCTAAAAGAAAAATATGAAAGTATGGTCAGTTCAGATTTGGGTTATGTTATTTTGATTATAGACGCTGAAACCAACGCGGTTGGCAAGGTTATTGCTGGGGATGGTGCTACATATCACAAAGTAAATTTTACAGCATTAACGTTTTATCCAAAACTTCACGAGGTCGTAGAGGGTGAAGTCGTAGAAATTACCGATTTTGGCGCATTTGTTAGAATAGGTCCAACCGATGCCCTTCTACACTTATCTCAGATCACAGATGATTACTTAAAAAGTGATGTGAAACAGGGTTTAATATTATCAAATCAATCTGAAAAGACTTTACGAATAAGCTCCAAAATACGTGCTAGAATCACAGCAATTAGCTTGGGAAAGAGTGCATCAATGGGCAAAATAGGAATCACATGTAGACAACCATTTCTAGGGGCACTAGAATGGGTGGAAAAAGAGATACGACGTGCACAAGGGGGAGCAAGCGGAGAAAATTCCAACAGTAAGGATAGCAATGTGGACAAAAAAAACGCAGATAGTCCACAAGCTAGAGCGGCAAGAAAAGACAAGAGATAAAAATTATACCGAGTAGTGATAGTGTTGCCAAGAGAATTCGCCTGTAAGAAATGCAAGGCCTTAACCACTGGAAAAATGTGTTCAGTTTGTAAGTCTACTGAATTATCCAAAGACTGGTTTGGAATTTTATTGATACTTCATCCAGAAAAATCAAAGGTCGCAGCTACATTGGGAATATCAGTTCCTCACAAATATGCTTTAAAAGTTACATAATAATTTATTGAATTGAAAAATTATAACAATTTTTATAATTCAAGCGATTTAAATCGAGAGCAGGAGAGGGAGCAAGAGCAGGTTCAACCATTCAAGTCCGAAGTAGAAAAAAGGGCTACGCTGGTCGGTTTTTTAAACGAGGATATTGGAACTGGAGACATTACAAGTAATTTACTGATTCCAGAAGAGACCATATCTAAGGGAATAATAGTTTGTAAAAACGGCGGAAGAAGCATAATAGTTAGCGGACTTTCAGAGGCCAAAATTATTTTTGATATTTGCGGGTGCGAAGCCACTCTATTAGTTGATGATGGAGCAAAAATTGCAAAAGGTATTGATGTGCTAACAGTAGAAGGGTCATCAAGATCGATTCTAAAAGGAGAAAGAACAGCACTTAATCTTTTAATGCGCATGAGCGGAATATCTACGCGGACTAACCAGTTTATCGAAAAATTAGGAGAATTGTCAAAAACCGTAAGAATTTCCTCAACAAGAAAAACTGTTCCGGGATTAAGGTATTTTGATAAGAAAGCCGTAGTCATCGGTGGTGGCATATCCCATAGAGTAAGACTTGATCAACTGATACTAATAAAGGATAATCATATCGCAATTGTTGGTTCTGTGAAAAAAGCTATTGAAAAGGCCAGGTCAGTGTATGGAAATAAAAGGAAAATAGAATGCGAGGTAATTGATTTTAGTGGCATTGTTGTAGCGATAGAATCAGGGGCGGACATAGTAATGTTAGATAATTTTAAACCAGAAGAGGTCAAAGAGTCGCTAGATAGAATTAGGAAATTAGGCTTACGCGATAAAATCATTATTGAAATTTCTGGGGGGATAAATTTGGATAATATTTATGATTATGCTATCGCTAAACCAGATGTTATTTCTATTGGGTCGTTAACTCATTCAGTTCAATCAATAGATTTTAGCCTTGAAATTCCTGGGTAATGCTACATGCATGTACCAAATGACCATCTCAATTATTTTTCACAATTCTATTGAGTTATAAAAAATGGAATTAATTGTATGGGCACTGGTGTTGATAGTAGTTGTGGTGGTGGTGGTGATAGTAGTAGCGGTAATTGTTCTTGTTGTTATTATATATTGGAACGTATCAAGTGTATGTCTGCACTTCTCAGGTGCAGTTGGTTGCTGTAACTTTACCACCATCATAGCTATGGTAAAGGATGCAAGTGAGATGGTGAGATGGTGAGCAAGAGGAATGAAACAGGTCAAGAGATTGCCAGCATTCTTTCTATCGGTATTATGGCTTTTCTTGCTATATTTTCAGGAACTTTAACCTCATAAACATCATTGAGGAGTGAATTGTAGACTTTATCGATAGTTATTTTTTTCATATATTTGCATATTGCGTCTTTTTTTACAGGGATAAATTCTTTAGATGGATTTTCTTCCCGCATTCTATGAAGTATTCCCACTTCTGTGGCTATTAGGAACTGATTGTTTTTTGATGTGCTAGCCTCTTTCATCATCCCTTCTGTGGATAATATTTTACAATCTCTATTTATATCCCCTTTAGATACGTGGTAAAGTGTAGAGGAAGTACAGCTACATTCAGGGTGGACCAAAAATTCGGCTTTTGAATATTTTTGTAACATCGAATTGATATCTTTGTCTGTAATACCAGCATGTACATGGCATTCACCAGGCCATACTTTGATATTATCTCTTTTCGTTACCTCTGCAACATAAGCTCCCAAAAACATGTCGGGTAAGAATAGGATTGGAGTCGCCTTTGGAATACTCTGTACTACCTTTACTGCATTAGATGAGGTGCAGCAATAATCTGATAGAGCCTTTATCTCTGCAGATGTATTCACATAGCTTACAACCATGGCATCCGGATTTTCATATTTCCATTTTAAGAGTTCTTGTGGATTAATAGAAGAAGCAAGTGAACATCCAGCTTCTAAATCGGGTATCAATACTTTCTTGTTTGGACTTATTATTGAAGCTGTTTCAGCCATGAAATGGACACCACAAAATACAATAACTGAAGCATCGGTTTCCCCTGCTAATTTAGATAATTTAAGAGAATCTCCGACAAAGTCAGATATATCTTGGACTTCAGAAATTTGGTAGTTATGAGCCAGAATTATTGCATTTTTTTCTTTCTTTAGTCTTTGAATTTCCTTCGTGTAGTCTAGTTTCAATACAGCCATTACTTGCAAATCAAATTATGAGATTCTTCAATTTAAATAATGGTGATTTAGTCTTTGATTGCCATCAATATTTCAATGTGGGTAATTGTTGCCTATATATTATAATTTCAAAATGCATATAATAAATATGAGTTTCAATATTAGTAGCATTAGTAGCTCATGCCGACTCACGGATCATTAACTAAAGCTGGAAAGGTTAGAGGTCAAACTCCCAAAATACAAGCACGTGAAAGAACTAGCCCTTCATCTAAAGTTAGGAATAAGAATAATTTCATAAAAAGATTTGAAAAAAGGATTCAACCAGGACAGAAAAAGCCAGAAAGAATGGGTAGACGCTAAATAACTCTGCTCTACTCAGCTCTGTCTTTTCTAATTTTTCCTAAATTATTTAAGTTTATTATTTAACCAAAATCGTCTTGATGGTTTTTTACCCAAATAAAATATTAATGGGTAAAAACAAAGCAAAAACATGTACAGCCATATTGCGGAAACATGGAAGACAATGTTGAAAACGAGATCTCCAGAAATAAAGAATAAAGCGTATGTATGGAGAAGAGAGCCTACAATACATAAGATAGAACACCCAAGTCGCATAGATAGGGCTAGAGCACTAGGTTACAAAGCTAAACAAGGCATAATTATAGTAAGAGCTCGTGTTGGCAGAGGAGGAATGAGAAAGCAACGTCCTGTATCAGGCAGAAGACCAAAGCACCTCGGTGTAGTTCACATTAAACAAAGCATTAGCATGAAAAGAGTAGCGGAAAGACGTGTCCACGAAAAGTACGCCAATTTGAGGGTAATGGGATCATATTTGCTTTATCAAGACGGAATGTATTCTTGGTTTGAAGTAATACTAGTAGATCCAAATCACCCAGCTATTATGAAGGATAAAGAAATGAGAAGTAGAATAAATTATAACTAATTAGATTAGTAAAAATTATTTTTTTTCTATTTACCCTTCTATTTCAATTACTTTATTTATGATGTCATTGACTTCGTCTAGTGGAACGTCCTTGTCTAAAGTCACATAATACAGAACATCATCAGTAGTTTTAGATGGAATTAATAACAGAGTAACAAATTCATTTTTTGTAATAGAGAATATGGTTTTTCCAATCGATGATTCAAAGGAATTTCTAAGCTGTTGTCTAATAGATTCAATAAAGTGTTCATCTCTTGCTTGATCTGGAGACAACAATGGTTTTATAGTCTTTCGCAGCTTTCCTGATACCGTTCTACCAAATCTATTAATTATTCCAACATATCGAATCTTTTCAGAAATGTTCAAAAATGCGATACACTTTTCATGATAAACAGATTTACTGGGATGATTATTATATTTATTTTCCATCGTTAATACAGTTGTAATTGTATTGCTTTAAAAAGCATTATTATTTCTTGTTTTCTGCTAAATAATCAGAAATAAAGAAAAGACACCTTTTTTCAACTCATTTACAATACACGGTAAGATTTGTTCCACGGGTTTGTTGTTTAATTTAGTACATAATTACGGACAAATACAATTTTGGTACAATAACATATTTGAGTCTAAAACAAAAACTAGACTTTTTTCTTAATCCCTACTTTATTTGAGCTATTTCGTATTTGTGTTTGTATCATGACATTCACATTCGCATCTTACCATTTTCATATCAAAGGAGCAATCTTCGTCGGGACCACAAGTCTCGTCCATGGGCCAATTACCGGGACATTCTTTGTGCTTGCCTCTTTTACAAAAAAAAGTTAAAAACATGTTTTGTTTTGTAAAAAGCTATAAATCTATGTTAAATAACTGAGGCGCATAGATAGACCCTTCTCTCACTCTCTTCACTTTTGCTACAGACAAATAGTGCGGCCAGAGAGTTATCATAATTGCTCCTTCGGGAACATTTTCTGGTGATTCAATTACTATTAAATCATTTAGATTAACTCCATGTTCATATAATTTTTCTTTACTTCTATCTATCAATTCTGCAGGCATCCCACTGCTGTATAAATAGACTTTATCGGTGTACTCTATTCTATTAGACACTAAATACCTAAAAATTTTGCAATAAAAAAACATTCCCGTGATATAACATCAGGTATTCTGCCAATAAACTGTTCCATTTTATAATTACAGCTCATCAATTTTATATTTCGTAGTACAACCTATGCATTCATAGATCTCGGTGCCCACCTGGCCAGAAACATTGAATCTTACTATCGTCTTACATTTTGGACATCGTCCTTCAGTAGACTTTGTTTTACGTACTGGTCTTGCAGCTTTTCTCTTCCTACTACCCATTTTATACTTAATAATAAATTCAACCTTTTAATAAATTAATTTGATCCTTTGCAAAAGGGATACAAGATATATGTTTTATTAATTTCAAATTAACTTTTTAAATTTAAAATTTACTTTGGAACGAACAAATGAACGAAAGAAAGAACGAATGTATTATTGATTGTTTAATGATAAAGTCTAAACAGAATGCTAAAGTCAATCCTGAAGTATATCGAACGACAAAAAAAATTAAATTAATGAATTAAATAATGAAATGAAAAAATTGAAGGAAGATATTAGTCTTGACCTAATGCATTATTTCCGCTGTTGACTTGTTCTTGGAAGCTCAAATTGTTACAAGATACGATTGCATCTTCACCAGATACACATTGTGCATTTTGTTTGTTGTCTTGATCTTGTTCGATTTCTTGTTCTCCGTTATTTCCTTTACCTTTTTTGTTATCTCCGCCAT
>JACDCB010000125.1 GCA_013694585.1 Candidatus Nitrosopumilus sp.
TTTCTTCTGCTTCTCGTTTGGTCTTTTCTTCTGCTTCTCGTTTGGTCTTTTCTTCTGCTTCTCGTTTGGTCTTTTCTTCTGCTTCTCGTTTGGTCTTTTCTTCTGCTTCTTTATTGGGTATTACATAACCTTTTGGAAGTGTCATAGTTAAAGTGACACATGAGAAGATTAATGTTTTTCTAAGATTCTTAAAATAATCAATTCAAATTAATGCGATTATAGAATCAAAATTTTTTTTTGACTTGTCCATTTTATAGCTTGATAATAGATTTAAGAATTCGACTCTCTTTTTATCATAATTAACAAATTTGTTTATTTGATCTGATATAATACCTTTGAAAATTAACCCTTGAAATGCGGATGTAACATTATTAACTTTTCTGATGCAACTAGCACTTTCAAAATCTACTATGGTGCATTTTGAACCACAATGAGAAATTATTACATGATTATCTAACTTATTTAGTTGACCATGATCTATGTGTAGTTTATCTAGGGTGTAACATTGAGTCAAAATATTAATGATGATTTTTCGTACCAAGTCTAAGTTCATTTTTGATTTTAAGAACCAGTTTCTTGCAGACAAACCTTCGATGAACTCCATCAAAAGAGCATTTTTTGTATAAGAGTAAACCTTGGGGCCCAAATTATTCCTATTTATACTCTGGTAAAATTCAAATTCATTTTTCATATCGGTTCTACACGAGTCAATTCTCTTAATTTTTAGTGCCATGGTTTTACTATGTATATTTTGAACTTTTAACACCAATCCTTCGCTCCCTTTCCCCAAAATTCTAATAGCATTTAAAAGAGTATTACCTTCCAGAATTACAAATTTTAGATTTAACGATCTAAGTTCACTCAACCTAGAATAATAATCAGAAGCACTAAATCTGGGATAACATAATAAATCAATCAAATTAGCTGATGATAAAATAAATTTGTTAGAATACTCTTCCATCCGTATATAATAATTCAGAAACAGTATTTTTTATATGTTCATCCAAAGAAGGATTTTGATCAAGAGTATATATTTTGAAGGATCGAAAAAAATCATTCTTCAACCCTCTAGGGATCCCTATTAAATCAGGTTTATTTGTGAGAACAAATTCCAGATAATCTTTTGCGTTAGTGAATTCTCTAAAAAGAAGGCACCTAGTTCTAGAGTCATTGTCTAACCATTTTAATGGAGAGCCATCATTAATCTCTATAAATTTTTCTACGTCATGTAATCTAAATATTTCAGGACCTATTTTAAAAGATAATTTAGAAATTGTTAGAGATTCATATAATAAAGCAATAACACAAACTTTTTCCTTTTCATGCACATTACATTGATATTTCAATATTCTAAAACCATATGATTCGACAAATTTACATATGGACCTCGTCATTTTCTTAAGCTGCCCCCAGATGACATCAGATGGTCTATCACTATATTTGAATTCAATTACCAGAATGAAAGAAGACAATAAATCTTTGAGATCATTGTTTGGGCGAGATATCGGTTCCTCTCGAAAATAATTATTGCCAGGATTTGCTAAAAACTTTCTTGAACTCTGGATTAGAGTCGCGACTGAGCGAGATGAAATAGCACTGCCTAAATTTCTATTTTCATCAATTGGATCCAATATTACTAGAAAACTATCAAAAATCCTCTTATGTTTTTCCTGTTCATGATCGGATTTCGTGATTCCGATAACAGAGTTGTCATTAGAATATGTAGAAAAAAATTTGATAGTAGATAAAAAAGATCCAAATTTTAAAATCAGGACTTCACATACATATCCGCTAAACCCTTCTATAGAAATCTCAGCTCCATAAATTTTTAGAGATTTCAAAAACTTCTTAAGTACTCTCACTTGATTTTTCTTTTCCTGGTTCAAATTACTGATTACATAAGAGGTATGGAATGGGGAACGGTCAGCTGCACTTTTCCAATCCCCGAAGGAGACATCAAAGCACGGGACAATGTTAAATTTAACCCCGTCAACATAAGCTTCTACATAAGGATGATCTGCATACCTAAGATACGGAGAGTATTCCTTTAGAGCTTGCATTCCAATTAGCTTTCCGTAATCTTCAAAAGGACCATAATCAACTTCATTCTTAAATTTGATAAAAATATCAATATCGGCTTCGTTTTTAAGCCAAGTTCCTTTAGCAAAAGATCCACCGAACACGATTTCCTTTATCTTAGAGCCAAGTTTATATTCAGAAACACAAGATTCAAGTTTATTCTTCACCTTGTTAGCCATAGCATGAAGATTAATTTCTTCTTCTGATGTAGGAGTACATTCCTTTAATATTCCTTCGATTAATTTATCGATACTAGGATTACTCATTTCTTTTACGCTCGTGCGTTAATGGTAAACAAATCAGAATATATAGGACCATCTGCTGTCAGCATGCTTTGTTTTAATTTAATTTGGTTTATCTCATCTTTAAATAGATCAAATTGAAAATTAGGATCAAAAGATATACGACCCTTAAAATGTCGATTTATACGAAAAATTGTAAGATGAGGGACGTATACAGATTTTTCTTCACTAAAATCATGTTGTGTTTCCTTCCCGTAGCCAATATCTTTCTCCAGCAATTTTGAAATTGCATCAAAAAGGTCATTTAATTTTTTAGAACTTTGATTATCCAGCCCCAACCAGATAACCCTAGGATCAGAGTTTTTTGGAAAACAGCCTATGTTAGCGAATCTAATCTCAAATGGATCAAAAGTTAAACTTTCCAAATTGGAGATAATTTCCCTTACTTCAAAATCGGTCTTTTCCCCCAAAAACATCATTGTCAAGTGAAGATTATACTTGTTGATGAGTCTAACATAATGGCGGTCAAATTCATATTCTTTCATAATTTGATTCTGAATATGGATTATTTTCTCAACCCTTGGAATATCTATTGCAACAAATATACGCATGAATACAATCAGATGAAGTTCTAACTATATTAATTCTCAATAATCAAAGTAATCAAAAAATAAATATTGATAGAATGTTCACAGATTAGATTAGAGGTTGTCGGTTCTAAACCAATTTATAATTTGCTTAACAGGAATGCCTGGTGCAGGAAAATCGACAGTTGCTACTTTCCTCCAAAGTAAAGGATTTCATCTAATAACTATGGGTGACGTAATAAGGGAAAAAGCGGTAGAAAACAACTTGCCGATGGATGATAAGAGTCTTGGAGATTTGATGAAAAATTTAAGAAAGCATCACGGAAATGAAGTTGTTGCAAGGTTAGTGATGGAGAAGATTAAAGAATTGGAAAATGCTAATTTTATTGTAGTAGATGGAATTAGAAGTTATGAGGAGTATTTGGTATTAAAAAACATAGGTTTTGTAAAGTTATTGGCTATTCATGCATCATCAAGTATTAGATATGACCATATAAAATTACGAGACAGGTCTGATACACCATCAAATCATGAAAAGTTTTTACAAAGAGATGAACGAGAAATGAGTGTAGGCATAAGCAAAGCAATAGCTCTCGCGGACGAATCGATATCAAATAATGACCTATCTTTGATCGAGCTTAAAAATCACGTAGAAGTAATTATTAAAAAGTGGTCAGATGAGTATAATAGCCGGAAGCAAAAAAACATTCTTACCACGTAGAACAAAAATGGAACATGAAAGTATAGAAGTTATTGTTATAACTCCAATTAATTTGACCGAAGACGTACAAAAAGTGGTTATTGCTGTCAAAAACGTATTACCAGATTCAGAACTAGTGATAAGAAAGAATAATTTGTATATCAAGATGAATAATTTTAATGGTTTGAGAAAAATAAAAGACAAGATAAGGTCAAAAAAAACATTGGCTGTTTTACAGAGAATTTTGTATAATAATTACAACATGCAAAGTACTTGGTTTTTACTAAATAAACAGGCTGCATTTTCAGACGTGGTGGTATTAGTAGAAAACGAAAATGAATCCCCCTTGGGACCCATAAAAATAACTGTAAACGGCTGCGAATTAGAAAGAATTAATGAATGGTTTGAGAAATAGAGGAAAAAATAAAACACTCACTCTGCTGAAAGGTCCCAGTAGGTAGCATCTTTAAATTCGGTTTTGGGTTTTCCAAGAGATTTCCATTCCTTAAATGATTTGGGATATAGCTTCACGTTTGAAATTCCAGCTGTCTTTAAGGCAAAAAAAGCCAATCCCGACAACGTTCCGACGCTTCCACAGTAAGTAATTATCTCATTGTTTAAGTCAATACCCCTATTTTCCATGAATCGTTTAAGTTCGGAAGGATTTCTTAAAATGGAATTTTCCGAGCGCAACATGGTGTATGGAATATTCTTTGAATTAGGAATATGTTCTGTTAAAAAATTCAATCTTTCTCGAGAATCAATTATGATCTTATTTTTATCATTTTGTGCATTTTCTATATATTCAGCATCTGCAAATATAGAATAATCGATATCAACAGAATGTGAAACTTTAGAATATTTATTAGACTTTCTTTCAATTTCTAAACCTAATTTTTTCCAATTATCATAGGTAACTTCCAATAACGCAACATTTCTGTGCCCAATAAACTTAAATGACCACGCTACCCTTGACGCTAGTGCACCAAATGTATCATCATAAATGACTACTAAAGTATCATCCGATATACCGAGGTTATTTAAAATCTTAATTATAGACTCAGGGTCATCGTTGGATAATAATTCAGCTAGTGGTAAAGAAACGGCCGTCTTTATATGACCTTTCAAATATTCGTCTCTTTTTCTAACATCCACAACTCTAACTTTATTTTTTTTTATTAGAGTTCTTAGAGTATCAATATCACATACAAGGTTCAAAGAAGGTGTTGATGGAGGTTTTGCTTTTACACGTTTGTTTACTACCTTTATATCATTTTTTTTTCGGTTTATTGGTTTGTTCAAGCAGCACATTCGCCTCTAGCAGTTTTTGCGACAAAATTAGAATCGGTTCCATAATCTTTGTAAAAATCAGGTGCGGCGGAAAACGCAGGTAATTCAATTATAGGTAAAAGTAGCTTCTTCATATCATCTACATTCTTAATTTCGCCAGCTCCATTTCCATTTGAAATTTTGTAAATCCATTCATTTAATTTTTCATCACCTTTCCTTTCTTTCTTGAAATGTTCAAATATTTTAAGAACTACATCCATCACCTTTTTAGCTGGAACACGCATGATTGCCTTGCCCAATTCACCATTTTCGCCAGTACTACCCGCAAAAAGCATTGTATAGATGGGAACCATGGATGTTCCAATCCTAGTAGCACCTCCATAGAAACCGATAGTTGCGACTTCATGCTGTCCGCAAGAATTAGGACACCCACTAATTTTGATAGTAGAATCAACATAGTCTTTATCTAAATCAATATTCAGTTCCAAAAATTTACTTTGGATTTCCTTTGCAAGCCTATGAGAATTGGTAATAGCTAGATTACATGATGTAGTTCCAGAACAACCTACTGTAGATACAATTGTATTTGCACCCGGATTTCCTAATCCATTGCCAGATAGTTTTTGGAAAACTTTTGGTAATTGATCTGCTTTTATATATCGGATCAGAAAGTTTTGTTGAGGAGTATTTCGGGCTTTTTTTTCTAACGAAAATTCCCTGATACATTCTGCAAGAATTCGTAACTGACTAGAGGTGATATCGCCTGCACCTAAGGTTATATACACACTGTAATAACCAGACTGTTTCTGAGCAACAACATTGGTATTTAGCCATCGAGTGTATGGCGTGTCTGCAGAATTGGAATTTATTACTGGTAATTTAATTTTACTCTTAGTAGAGGTAGAGGAAATGGAAGTATTATTCAGATCTCCAGTATTCAAAAAACCATCGTATGATTTTCTCGTGGGGATAGAAATTGTTGCTTCAACCAAAATTCGTTCCTTCAATAATAAACCCTGAAATTTTTCCCATCCGATTTCGCTGACCAAATAACGCATTCTATTTCTTGCAAGATTTTCTCTATTTCCTAGTCTGTCATAAAGTCGAATTGTAGCTATAGAAGTAGATAAAAGCCTAGATTCAGGAGTAAACTCCTCTAATAAATGACCTATAAATGAGGCAGCGCCTAAGCCACCTCCCAAATAGACCCGGAATCCCTTTACTCCATCACGGATTGTAGGAACGAGGCCTACGTCGGCTATCCTTACATAACCATGTTCTGGACAGCAAGAAAAATTAAATTTAAATTTTCTGGGAAGATTCTGACAAATAGGATTTCTTAGGAAAAACCTCGCTATTGCTTTAGCGTAAGGAGTAGCATCAAATGGTTCATTAGGACATACTCCTGCAAAATGACTGCACATTACATTTCTAATGGTATTACCGCAAGCTTCCCTAGAAGTAAGTCCTACTTCAGCTAAACCGCGAAATACTTCACTTACATCTTCTAATTGCACCCAGTGCAATTGAATATTTTGTCTGGTAGATACATGAGCAGATCCGATTGAGAATGATTCTGATAGACTGGCAATCTTTTCAAGCTGGGTAGGCGTGATATCACCACCTGGAACCTTTATTCTTATCATACTAAATTCACTATTTAATCTAGAGCCATATGCACCGTTTTGAAGTCTAAAGCGCCTAAATTCATCTGCATTCAATTTATCTTGACGATATAGCTTTACCTTATTAGCAAAATATTCGGATTCTTCTGCTAAACCCCATTTTTCATTAGTCTCAAGTTCTTTATTTTTCGATGAAGAAAGAACATCATAATCAATAGATTTTGCCAATGTTATTATATTGTGTATTAACAAACCTTATATTTTTTATGGAATATGCTTATTTGACATGTATTGAGCAATTTTCGGAATCATTCACTAATTCAAATTTAGAAAAACTTATAGTTACAATTAAAAAACCTATAATAAGGTGGGGTCGTAGCGAAGCCAGGCATCGCAACGGGCTCCAGATCAAATAATGGGCAATTATTGAAGAAACCCGTGGATCAGGGGTTCAAATAATATAAGTACATATATTAGAACAATTCCCTTCGGCCCCATCTCCCCCCAATCATTCTTGAGTTTACACACAATGACAAATAGACTAGATTTTACGGATTAGAAGGAATCATGGATAATACTATAATTAACAAAAATTAGCAATAATAAATTATTACATATATACAATAAATTGATGGATAGAAACATGCTATTCAATCAACACAAAGTGAAAAACATTGAATATTAACCAATATAAGGTCCGAAAAGATGAATATTTAACAAAATTTTGGAAAATTAGTTGTTCCTCTTGAAGCTAAAATAACAAGAATGACATCGATCTTTACCATAAATAACGCCAGCTTTACCACATTCAGAGCATTCTTTCTCATTATCAACAGTAGAATCCAAGGATTTTATCTTTTGAATACATTTGTCACACAATGGAGCATCCAAATTATGACTAGATATGAAGACGTCTCCACATTGTGAACATCTGAAACTATAAATTTTTCCTCTAGGTTTCCATTTCTTGAATGGATTAGCTGTAAAAGTGTAAAATATTTTTCTAAATGGATTGGCCATAAAGTATATAATATTTATGCAATCAGACATTTTAATTTAATGGCATAGGGAATTCAAGAAAGGATGCCATAAATCAAACAGAGAACTATAAGCTTCTATATAGTTGTCTATTCCCAATACGGATAAAAAAAACTCCTGAGGAAATCAATATCAAAGAAATAAATAAAAATAAAGGATTTATCATTTGTCTAAGATATTCAGGTGCGCTCGAAAGATAATTGCAGTTCTCCTCACAAATCTTTGTAACTGGAAACAGTAGTAAAATCAATCCAAATAAAATCAACATAGCGACTCCAGCAGTAGAGATGAGAGCACCTAGTTTTATCATACGACGATATCTCAATGAAGTATCCATCTAACAAGCTTGCCTAAATACTAATATTCAAGTTTGGATGAATCTATAGTAACGTATTTGTATTCACCATTTTTTGAAACTCTATTGAATTGTTTGTTATAATATAAAAAAGAAACATCATCTTTCGTGTGAAGGTCCCAAATTTTATGGACTTGATCGAAATACACTTTTCTTTTTTTTATTTTGCGTCTAATTAGTTCATGACATAATATATGAGATATTTTTGCACAATTATTGTCAGCAAAGAACTTTTCATTTTTGAAATCTGAAGAAAAAACTTTGGGTCTCAACCAAGTGGCTTGTCCAAAATTCTCACCATGATATGCATCCATACGACAATCCGACCACAAAGGCCCAAAATAAGTAAGATAGAAATGAAATATGGAGAAACCCCTTTCTCGATGATCTCTTAATAGATATGCGAGATTGATCCTATCAAATAGTCTTCCAGGAATTACCGGCAAGATATCTACCTCCACAGACAAATCTTCTTTAAACTCATGTTTAATCCACCACTGAAAAAATCGCACCATCGAAGAAACATAATCCCAATCTTCTTGATACCGTTTCTTCCATTCTTCATTTTTTGATACATAAATGAAAAAAAGCCTATCTTGCAATAATAACTACACATCATACATCAATAAAATTTTTGACACGTTAAAATCTACGTAAAACACATTCGCATACAAAAAGTTCATAATTTAGAAGTAATATAGACAAATTAGATGTCATTTAGAAAATTAGGTGCTGTAATACTTTTAGTTTCAGATATGAATAAATCTATTCAATTCTATAGAGAAACTCTAAATTTGCCATTAAAGAAAGAATCTGATGAATGGACAGAATTTTTCAATAAAGAAACGGTATTGGCATTGCATCCGGTTAAACGCAAGACGAACCTGAAATCGGGCCAACACATTCTGATTGGTTTTTCTGCAAGTGATTTTGATAACACAGTAAATAAACTAAAAGAGAAAGGTGTAGTTTTTTTTAAAAATCCTAAGGAAGAAGGTTTTGGAAAGCATGCAATAATAGAAGATCCGGATGGTCATCTAATTTCAATTGTAAAATTAAAAAGCAACCAAAATGAAGATGATGGATTTGATTTTTTGGGGTTAGTTGGTGCAGAATAGATATATCATTCTCTTTTATATAAACAAAGAACGATATAATGTAACAATTCGCATATAGCAAAATCGTATTTAGATTAGAATACAATATAAAATATTCTACAAAACCATAGGCTATAGTAATCAACATATCAAAGGATATCAAAGGATTTTAAAAAAGAAAGGAAAGGAAGCAATATTGATGGATCGAATTATGGGATTTTTTTACCTGGATTTAGTAAGTTTAGTGGATCAAATGACTTTTTGAGATAGCTAAAATAGGAATAAACGAAATTATTGTATACATTCTTTATGAAAGGAGTTCTAGATATTCCATCACCGTGTTCTGCTGTGATAGTTCCACGATATTCAAATATTTTTTTGAAAATCTTGTAAGTAATGTTTTCCAGAATCCTCGCTTGTTTTGAATGAAGTTGATCGTCGGAATTATTATGATTATCTAAAATGGGACGCGTGTGAAGATTTCCATTACCTATATGACCGTATATGACATATTGTAGATTATATTTATTATAAAGTGATAAAAGATAAATAACATATTCATGAAGGTGATCGATTGAGACCGCAGTATCCTCAATTATAGTAAATTGTCTCCTGTTTCCCAGGGTATTCTTTATAGCCATGTTCAACGCATTTTTCCTTGAGTGCCATAAATTATTTATTGATACCATGTCATGAGCATGTTCTACAATCGTGCCGTCAGGATATATGTTGCTTTTTAGCAAATCGTGTATGTTAGATATTTTGTCCCGAAATTGATAAAAATATTCTACAAATAACAAACAACCATTCTCATTTAACGTATTCAATTTAATTGAAGAATCCATAACGGAATAGTCCAAAAGTTCAACAGCTACAGGCACAGTGGAGAGAATTTTCTTGGTATACAAACAAGCAGACAAGACATCAGAAAAATACACTAAGAAGAGAGATCTGAAAAGGGGTAGATCCAATATTTTGAATCGAAGAGAATCGAAAATTGATAATGTTCCCTCTGAAGCTGCAAAAATATTTTGAGGTTTGAATTCGGGATCAAAAATAGAATCCAATCTATAACCACATGAATTCTTGCTGACATCAGGATAAAATGAAACCAATTTGTCATGAATAGAAATTAGTGGTGATAGAATTTTTTTTAATCTACTATCACAAATACCATTTTCAGCAAAACCTTCCTCTCCGTTTGAATAGATAATGTCAACATGATCCAAATATTTCAGTATACTTCCGTATCCCAAACCATGTGGTCCAGAAGAATTATTGGAAACCATCCCTCCAATGGTGCAATAATTACTACTTGCGGGATCAGGTGGTAGAAACTTGTTTTGTTTTTTTAATTCTTTATCCAAGACACCCTTAACCACACCAGGCTGAACGCTTACAGTGCTAGACTGAATATCCAAATCAAGAATCTTGTTCATGTATTTAGTAAAATCTAAAATTAATCCATTGGAAAGGCTTTGACCAAGTAAACTTGTGCCTCCACCACGACAAGCAACAGACAAACCATTTTTGCTAGCATAATTCAAAGACGTTACTATATCCGCCTTATCTTTAGGGAAACATACTAATTCAGGGTAAATTTGATGATAGCTTGAATCTACAGAATAATAATCTCTAATCCAGGATTCATTAGAAATATCACCGCTGTAGGAAAGCTTTAGTTCATCAAACGCGTTCATTGATAACTCTATACTATCAAAGGATATAATATTTAACTATCAAGTTTAGAAAAGAACAAAGGATTGAAAAACTATTTTGTAATTATATGACTCAGATTCTCCAATATAAAGACTGTATGTTCCGCCTGAGATACAACTTTGTTATTACCCTCAACAAGAATAGGATAAGATCTAATATTCTTCTTCTTAATAAGATATTCCAACATTTCACGAGCTTTAGATTCAGCGAAATCATTTACTAGCCAACGTACCGCAAATGGAAGTGTCTTAAATCTATTCCATAAATATATGATGAATTCATCAGTGTCCTTATTTTTAGTAGGTTTTCTTGATACTAGTGAAAAAATATTTCTTATCTTACCCTCATATACTATGCCTAGTCCATCTTTAGTTGTTACAAATGGTTCTATTGCGTAGGCCTGATTAGGCATTAGTGAAAATGAAGGTCCATAAGTCTTAATGTTAGGGATAGATTTTCCAGCATGTATGACATACTGTTCTAAAGAGTGTCCACTAAGATTTTGAATCGGTTTTAAACCATTATATGTTATGGCATTCTCAATTGTTTTTCCAATTTCACTTGATTTAGTAGCACACTTTGCAATCTTGGTAGCTTCATATAATGACAATTCTGCTATTTTTATTAATTGATCATATTTTGAATCATATGTAATAGTAACTGCGGTATCTGCAACATAACCATCTATATGTACACCTAAATCAATTTTAATAACGTCAGTATCTTTTATCACAATTTGATCGTCTGGTTCAGCAGTATAATGAGCAGCTATTTCATTCAAACTAATATTAACAGGAAAAGCAGGTTTACCACCGCGCTCATTTATTTCGCTCTCGATAGAATCACATATTTCATAAAGTGTCCTACCGACATGATTTTTTTTTCTAGCGTTTTCTCTAACTTGAGCAGATATTTGACCTGCACGAATATAATTATCTAGAGACATAAATTAGAGATAATAACCCCCCACAATATAACAATAATGCAATAATGATTTATATTAATTGAAACAAGATTAAAATTAGACAAAAAATTTCTCATTAGAAAGGGATCGTAGTCTAGCTTGGTAGGATGCCAGCCTTGGGCGCTGGAGGTCGTCGGTTCAAATCCGGCCGGTCCCATAATTAGTTAATAGATAAAAGAAAAAGAAAAAAAATTATACTCTTCTACCTCTACGACCACCAGGTTTTCTAGTAGTATCATGAGGAACCGGTGTAACGTCATCTATTCTACCTATACGAAATCCAGCTCGAGCTAGGGCTCTTATAGCAGCCTGAGCACCAGGACCGGGAATTCTTGGTCCAACTCCACCTACGGCTCTTACGCGTATATGGAGTGCATTAATACCCTTTGTTTTGGCAGCGTCAGCCGCGGAAACTGCAGATTTCATAGCTGCATATGGAGACGATTCGTAACGATCTGCTGTTACGTGGCGTCCGCCTGAACTAATGGAAATAGTTTCTGCACCGCTTATGTCAGTTATATGGACTAAAGTATTATTATAACTACTAAAAATATGGGCTACCCCCCATTTATATTGAGTAATTTCCTCTTGTGACATGAATGTAGAATTTTTTGAGTGTCACATTTAAAAACCTTCTTAAGTTAAATGCGTATACCCTTTGTTTTTAAGCAATTTCTTATTTCCGTCGGAAGTGAGAACAAATACTCTCCCATTCCCACTAACTACTTTGCCGATAATATACAATTTTAGATGATGCAGTTTCAATATCTTGGAAATTTTCAATAGATTTTTTTCTGATATTGTTCCCACTATATTGTATTCCTCACCTCCATAAAACACTAGGTTGTGAAAATCAAGATTATTTATTGATAAAAATTCCTTCAATTTGGGAGGAATAGGAATCTTGTCCTCTTCTATTAGTAAATTCACTCCACTTTCCTTGGATAGCTCATATAGTGAAGAGGCAAGGCCATCGCTAGAATCCATGGATGAAGAAAAATAATTGGCAATAAATATTCCAAATTCATAAGAAGGGTAAGGTTCTAAGACAGAATCAACAGATCTTTTTCTAAAGTAACTATCGGGGCTTGGTAGATTATTCATTAGAATTTTTAATCCCGAAGAACTGTATCCGAAAATACCAGAAACAACCACATAGTCACCATTACATGCGCCATTTCTTCGCGGTATGTTTGTTATCGAAGATAAAGATCCAAACATACAGCAATCAATTATGATTTCCTTAGATTCATTGATATCACCACCTATAATATCTATTCCAAACTCTTTTGAAGCTAAGGACAAGCCATTAATTAGTTTAGAAATTTCAGAGTTTTTTAATGATTTGGGTAATCCTAACGATATTAAAGCGGCTTTTGGTATTATTCCTTTTGAAACCAGATCACTTACACTAGAAACTACAGATTTTCGGGCTATTTGTTCAAATGTCATTTTGGGTGGGACGTCAGTATGTTCAACTAACATATCACACGTAACCGCCAAAAATTTATTATCATTAACTTCATTAGATGAAGAATTTAATGAATTTAAGGGTATGATTGATATATCATCCTTACCTATATATGGTTCCATATTATTGTTCCCAAATGTAGATACAATTAGATTCAGTATTTGTTTCTCATTAAATTTTTTCATAAATTTCAATTATTTTATTATAAAATAATTTGTACATAGAATCTACTTTTTCTTTTGTTGATTCCAATGATATTCTAAGTGCATGTTCAGTATTTGAGAAACGTATCAGAATCCAAGAACTCTCGTCCAGAATAAATTTCAAACCATCAGTATAAATTACATCTGTTGAATAGGATTTTAATGAAGATAATATTTTCTCAAAGAGATATTTATTATCAATTTTAGGATCTATAGAATGCTTTGTTCGTATTTGTTTAAATTGTGAAGATAGATTCATACATTCATTAATTGTATTCTGATCTAATGAGCTGATAAGAACGCTCGCCAATAACCCATCCCTACAAGAAGTAAAGCTTGGCATAATGAATCCCCCGCTACTTCCTTCTCCACCTGATTGTGAATCGGTTTCAAGCATCCTTTTTATCACGTTTGATTCTCCCACTTTAGAGACAAAGACTTGACCACCGTGATCATGGACATATTTTTCAATTGAGAGACTAGAGTCAAGACTAATGGTAAATCTTTTGAATCCGTTATTGCGTACAACGCCAGCAATACATAACAACAAGGTTGAATCAGGATTAAGCTGAATTCCTTCATTATTAACGATTACCAGTCGATCCCCATCCACATCAAATGCAAAACCAAAATTCAACTTATTTATTTTAACTAATTCACATAATTCCACTAAAGGATCAGACGTCGGATCGGGACCACGAGAAGAGAACCCCAGCTTGTCATTTATTCCAAGATATTTTACATGATAGGAATCAAGCAACTGATTAGCATAATTGCATGCGGCCCCTCCTCCAAAATCAATACCAACTTTGAAATCAACATTAGATTGATTTGGTTGCGGAATATAGTTTACTATATCGTTCAAATAGCTGGCATTAATTTTGAAATATTGGCCAATTTTATCATGATCTTGGATTTTCGTTCTTAATAGCTGATCTAAATCTTCCTCAAATAACCCTCTCCCCTTTATAAGCATCTTCAATCCATTCCAAGTTAGCGGATTATGTGATGCTGTAATCATTAAGGCACCAGAATATTTTCGGGATTCTCTAAATAAAACCGGTGTAGGTGCGATACCTAGATCATAAACACTAATCCCTTGTTCCAAAAGGCATCCGGTCACGATGTCTGTAATTATCCCTCCTGATGGTCTACTATCTCTTGCAATTACACAAGTCAGTATATCATAATTATTTTTCAAATAAGATCCATAAACCCTAGAAAAACGGGCTATCTCTTGTATACTAAGGTCTTCTCCGAATATCCCCCTTATTCCCGAGATAGATATCTTCACGAAAATAATGAGATAGATGCAATAATTTATGTTAACTGGATTTAAGAAGAAAAGTAAAAGATCAGGAGAAACGCGAACCTGTCAACAGTACTTCGCATTGTTCACAAATTCTTTTATCTATATTCGATTCAATACTATGGTGGACATCACATATTATGAAAGTATATCGCATAAAGTTACATAGTTGAATAAATTTTGTCATCGTACTTGGAGAATAGGCATTATTTGTTGAAAGATCTTTGGATATATCGTTTATCATTTTCATAACCTCAAAATTATCCTCTAGTTTAGCTACCAAGGAAAGATCGCCTCGTGTTCCTCTGATGTAATTACTAACTGCCGCCTGAGTAATTCCAAGAAGTTTTGCCACAGTTTCTTCTTTTAGATCATAATCTCGAATTAATTTTTTAGACAAAATAGCACGAATAGCAGGAATCAAAGACTTGGATTCAATTTCAGAGGGTAATAACATAATAATAGTTCCTAAATTTCTAATTATATAAAGATTTTTTTAAAATGAAAATAAACAAAAAATAATTGGGTGATTTGGATTTAGCCTTCTTCCCAGCCTTTACTAAATACACCGAATTTATGTAACGGAACTGGTTGGCCTGCAGTATATTCTAATGGTCTCATCCAGAATATAGAATGCGTTGGACAAACACCTACACATGCACCGTCAGAAATACATCTCTCTGGATAAAAGACAAATGCTTTGCCTCTTTTCCAACCTTCAACAGGTTTAACACGAAGTACATCCGGACCTAATGCGGTACAAATTTCTACACAAAGCGCACACCCAATGCATCTTTGTTCATCAACATCTGGAAGTATAGCAATTGGCATCTAATAATTCACTACTCGTCTTGTAACGATAGAACTATTTAAACTATATGCCAATAGCAAAACAGTGTTATACAAAAAGATAAAAAACTAGATAATAATATCTATTTTTTAATTTGACGCATTACGTCTACTTGACCACTATGAAGCCAGTCTTTTAATTCTTCATGTGATGGTTTTGTATCATGTTTACCTTGAAGATGAAGATGAAGTAATACATAATTTACCTGATTCAATAA
>JACDCB010000132.1 GCA_013694585.1 Candidatus Nitrosopumilus sp.
CTAGATCAAAATAAAATGTTGCAAGGTGAAAATGGGATGGTTATATATGTTGATTTTGAAATGATAAAGAATAAGAAAACAAAAGAAAAGACTTCTGTAATTAATTTTGAAAAAATACCAAAAGAAACGCTTGATGCTATAAAGACTGAGCTGGAATTCTTATATGATTTGATGAAAAATGAATTAAAAACATGAACCTATGATTAAATAAATACAATTCCCTTCTAATAGGTCGAGTTTATAATGACTCATATTATGTGGTCCAATTCGATATCTGATGATAGAACATTCCTCTCTGGGTATTCTTAAAGTAGATGATATATCTATTCATTTTTTCTACTAAAATCTTAATTAAGATTTAATTATAAACGTTTTAGATAAAAGTTATATCCCATATTCTACTGTAAGTTATTAACAAATTGACCTCTCTATTAAAAAACCAAGTTTTTATTCTAAGCTTTGTATTTGCTTTTCTGGCTACCATGGTAACATCATTATTAGGTGACCAGGTTAGCTATAATTTAGCCTTTGCTGGAGGAAACGATCACGATGATGATGATGATGATGATGATGGTAACATTGCATCTCAAATTATTTCACAGGTTCAACGCTCTATCCAAAACAGTCAGGTAGTATCTGGTGGTGACACTGTAAATTCAGGAAATAACTTCAACTTCCAAAATCAAGAAAATTCAGGGAATAATGCATTGGCCCAAGATTCGGGTGATAACAATGATGGCGATGGAAATAGGGCATCACAAGGCATTGGTCAATCACAATCATCTATCCAAAACAGTCAGGTAGTATCTGGTGGTGACACTGTAAATTCAGGAAATAACTTCAACTTCCAAAATCAAGAAAATTCAGGAAATAATGCGTTAGGACAACAATAATTTTTTAACCACTTTATCAAATTCATCTCTTTATGTTATTTGATCGTCTGTACATTAGGTTAATTATGGATCCTTTGAATCTAGTCCTTTAGCAAAGTTGAAATGGTACTACACCTGCCTGTAATTTTTATTCTAAATCATAGAATATAATATTCAAAAGATAAGACTTTCAACTAAATTTAAATAAACCTTGGATTACCCTTTCTTTGAGAAAAAAAAATTTCCAAAATAGATTTAAGCAGCATAAAAGAGGCACAAAAGGTATTATCTAGGTCATCAATTAGAAAAATTGATCTGATACGTTCTAATACCTTCTCAAGTATGTGTGGGAATAATATTTTTTTAAAATTAGAGTGTTATCAAAAGACCGGTTCATTTAAGGTAAGAGGTGCAGTAACCATGATTGATAGATTAGCTAGCGATACAAAAAAAGGCGGCGTTATAGCAGCGTCTGCAGGAAACCATGCTCAAGGGGTGGCATATGCATCAGCTTTGAATAAGATGTCATGCACTATAGTCATGCCAAAAAGTGCATCTCCAGCGAAAATCGCCGCTACCAGATCATATGGTGCAAATGTAATATTGGAAGGCAATAACTATGATGAATCGTCCGTTTATGCTAAGGAAATTGCAACTAAGGAGGGTAGAACCATTGTGCCGGCCTTTGATGATCCTGATGTCATTGCGGGACAGGGAACAGTGGGGCTAGAGATTCTCGAGGATTTGAAGAATATTGATGAGGTGTATGTTCCTATTGGCGGGGGTGGTTTAATAGCTGGGGTGTCATTAGCCATAAAGACAATCAATCCTAAAGTTAGTATAATTGGGGTAGAATCTACAGCTTTTCCATCAATGAAAAAGGCTATCAAAAAGGGGATAATTGGCAAAGTTCAAGAAGGCTATACCATAGCCGATGGGATTTCTGTAAAATCACCCGGCAAATTACCTTATGAGATAATAAAAGACAAGGTTGATGATATTGTACTAGTAGATGACCTTGCCATAGTAAAGACTATGTTCTTGTTGATGGAACGTTCAAAAATTGTAACGGAACCTGCAGGTGCCGCATCACTAGCTTATCTAATTTCAAATAGGAAGGGTATTTCAAAAAATAAGAACATTGTATCGATATTATCGGGTGGCAATGTAGATATGTATCTACTTGGACAAGTAGTTGCAAAGGGATTGATGCAAACAGGTAGATTAATAAAATTGTTTATTGAACTCAAGGATAAACCTGGAGCATTGAGAAATATAGTTGATGAAATTGCACAAGCAAATATAAATATAGTTGAGGTGGTTCACGACAGACTTAGTTCAAATATTCCTGCTGGAACAGTGGGAGTATATCTGAGTTTGGAACTTGAAAATAAAGAACAATCGAACGTGCTGGTTGATCTTTTCAACAAACAAAAAATAAACTTTAAAATCATTAAATAACTACATAAAAAAAATAACGAGTCTAGATGATTATAATAATTTTAACAAATCTAAAGTTAAAGATCATGATGCATAACAATATTCTCTAAATCCAGCTCTATCAGCTGTAATGCCTCCTATGTTTATAAGAATAAATTCATCCTCTGCATTTAGGAACGCCTCGTTATATTTACGAGTATTTTTGTGTAATTTTTCGTAATCCTTAATCGATATCTTTGTTCTTTGACCTATATCCCTTTCTAAATCCATACGCTTAGCTAGTTCTTTATAGTTTTCTTGGATAACTCCAGAAAATACCATGGCACTACAACCACTACCGTAAGAACCAAAACCTATTCGTTTATTAAATAAATCTGCTCCTTTTAAGAATTCATATTCTAATAAACTTCGCAGTCCCATGTACATTGAAGCAGTATATAGGTTACCTATCACAGCAGATGCCTGCAAAGAAGAGGACATCTTGTTGTCAAAAATCTCTTTGTAGTTGTTAGTTTTCATAAACGCTCTTCTAAATTTTTCATCAGCCTTCATAAAGTCAGTGTCAGCTAAGATTGACTCAATCGTACCTCTGGGGTCTTTGGGAACAGGTTCATCCGTTCCTATTTCGGAAATAATACTCCCCCATCTCGATAGGTGTCTCCATTCGTGTCTTAGCAAATAAGCCAATGCCTTTTCGCCCATTCTTCTATAAGGTAAATGCACACTAATGTAATCAATATGGTCTATGACTGATTCATCCTTTCCAAGTTTAATTATGCCCGATTTAATTGCCTTTTCCTTGTAAGTCTCAAGGGCCTTTCTTACTTGGATAAGATAGAGCAAATTTGAGTATAAACCATTTACTAGTGGCGTTTCCTTTCCAAAAGGTCTATAAAAATCATATTCATTTTTTATGATGGTTGCAGTAACTTTCTCGTCAAAAGATAATAGTCTAGGGTTTTCCTTTATGAGTAATGCAATAGCACCAGCGCCTTGAGTATATTCCCCTGCGGATCCAATATCATATTTTGCAATATCACTAACAATGACTATAGCTGCCTTATCGTTATTCTCTCCGGCACGTATCCAATTTGTATTATCGTATAAGGCATACGAACCGCTCACACATGCAAATTTGCATTCAATACCACCTGCATGTTCAAGAGTACTTTCTCCATACACCTGTTCTAACATTCCAATTACAAAAGAATTCATTGCTTTTGATTCGTCCAATCCAGACTCAGTAGCTACATAAATTCTTCCTATATCTTGAGGATTAAGATCATTATTCTTCATTAATCTCATGCATGCATTTGCAGCCATGCTTGCAGGATCTTGATTAGCGTCGGCCAAGGCCATCTTTTTGATTCCTATTCCATATTCTAGTTTTTGGGGATCTATCCCTCTTGCTTCAGCGAAGTCTTTGTAATCTATATAAAGTTTCGGAACGTAGATAGCCATGTCGTCGATTCCAACTGGCACAATTGTAGAGTTGATGAAAATACATTTATAAATCTATTTAAAAAGGCCTTTATTGATAATCCCTGCAAATTCTAATTATAAATTTTTTTGGATGTAGGGCCATCCATTTATTGTTCCTAATATTGTTTTATGATACCGTATGAGTTGTTTCTTTCTGCTGGTTTGTATCCCATCGCTTTAATCGCAGTGATTATATTGTTTGACAATAATTCTGTGGATCTTGCACCCGTAGCACTTACAACTTCTTCTCCAATGAGTGTTCCTCCAAAGTCATCTGATCCATGATAAATTGCCAACTGCGCCATTCCAATTCCATTTGTAAGCCATGATGACTGGAGATGATCTATCAGACCATTAAAGACTACCCTTGACACTGAAATCATTTTCAATAATTCGAATCCACCCATAGGATGTTGCACCAACCCACTATCTTGAATTTCTGTTTTATTGGGTTCAAAACTCCAGGGTATGAATGCCATAAACCCTTTGGTTTTTCTTTGCAAATCTGCAATCTTAAGAATATGACGGGCCCTTTGTTCTACAGACTCCACAGTTCCATACATCATCGTAGCGGAAGACTTAATTCCGATACTGTGTGCCTTTTCCATGATATCCAACCATGTTTGGCTAGATATTTTGAGGGGACTTATAACGTCTTTAACTTCATCAACCAGAATTTCAGCGCCTGCTCCAGGTAATGATTCAAGACCTGCGTTTTGTAACCGCTCCAATACCTCTAGTGGCGATGTCCTATCAACTCGTGAGATCATATCTACCTCTGAAGCTGACAATCCATGAATTGCGACGTCTGGACATTTTGCTTTGAGTGTCCTAAAAATATCTTCAAAATATTCTGTATTTAGCTTTGGATTATGCCCGCCTTGAAATAGGACTTGTTTTATATCATAGTTCGCCTTGGCGAAAATGACTCTATCTAAAATTTCTTCTTTTGAGACAGTGTATGATTCTTCGTGTCCAGGCGGTCTATAAAAGGCGCAAAACTTACAATAAGTAATACAAACATTCGTATAATTTAATATAATATTATTGATAAAAGTGACATTTTTACCAAACATGCTTTCCCTAATGGAGTTACCAACTAACCCGAGACGTTGGATCTCTTGTGATTCTAATAGGTAAATAATATCATTTAACTTAATATCATGATTTTCTAAAATTCTATCTATTGTATCTTCAATTTCTGAGTCTTTAAAAATATCATGATGAACCTGAGTATTTTGCAATGATTGTTTAAACTTAACCTTGGTATAATTTATTCTTTGATTTTAGATAAATACCTTTACGCATTAAAAGCACTTATATTTTTTTACGTATCATAGTCCATATTGTCCAATACCGTAGTCAGACCAACTGCTGCCTTAGAGAAAGTGATGTCAGGCGATGAGTTGACATTTAATGACGGAGTCGATTTACTCAAAAATGAAAATCTGTTTTTGCTAGGGAATGCTGCGAATCAAATGAGAAAAGAAATTCGTGGTGATAACGTTAGTTTTGTTTCATCCTACTATCTAAATTACACTAATGTTTGTGCTGCAAGTTGTCAGCTTTGTGCTTTCTATAGAAAGGAAAAAGATGATGATGCATACACACTATCAAATGAACAAATTGTAAAAAGGGCCGAGTTTGCCCTAAATGAACTAGGTGCCACTGAATTGCATATAGTTGGAGGATTCAACCCTAGATTGGGAATGGAATATTATGAAGACATGTTCAAATCGATAAAAACTCGTTTTCCTAAGGTAATAATTAAGGCGCTTACGCCAGCCGAGATTTTTTTTATATCGAAAGTAACCAAAAATTCAATCAAAGAAGTATTAGAGAGGCTAAAGAATGCAGGCCTAGATGCCTTGCCTGGGGGTGGTGCGGAGATATTTAATAAGCAAACCCGTGACAAAATTGTGTTGGGTAAATGTTCAGGGGATGAGTGGTTAAATACTGTATATGAGGCTCATAAAATGGGTTTGAAAGGTAATTGCACAATGCTTTTCGGCCATATTGAAACGCCAGAAGACATTGTTGATCATATTATAAAGTTAAGGGAATTAAATAAGAAAACCGGTGGATTTACAACATTTATCCCACTAAAATTTAGCTTGGAAAATACTCAGCTCGAGCGAGAACACACCCTTACATCCGAAAGCCCATCAACTTATGATCTGAGAATAATAGCGATATCAAGACTTTTGCTCAGCAAGGCACTCAAAAATGTCTCGGTCTACTGGATAGCTTTAGGCAAAAAATTGGCTCAGGTTGCATTATGCTATGGAGGAAATGACTTGGTAGGGACAGCTTTCTCAGAGGAGATTTTTAAGGCTGCAGGAAAACCAAATCAAATATCGATACAAGAGCTAAAATTTTTGATCACTGAAATAAAGCGGAACCCCGTACAAAGAGATACTTTTTTTAATGCTATAAAATAATGTATTTTGCACTAGGAGCATAATCTTTGTTTTTGTTTTTGATATCCATTATTCATTAGATACTAGTATAACAAGATAGGTCGCTCTGACTTAACATAATTAAATTTAATGGAAATTAAAAATAGAAATAGAAAACAGGCCTGCACAAAACTCCTGACTTTGTCATATCCGAGCTGTAACAGGAGGTGCAGAATAGGTTGGCATCAAGCCTGCATTTTCAATAAGAATAGTTTAAGGGAGGGTTGCTATTAATTATTCCTTTTTCTCGTGCCATATCAAACATCCTAGAGATTGCCTCTTTTCCATCCTTTCCCATATCTACCGTATAGTCGTTCACATACATTTTTACGAATTTGGTTAGTGTTGATTTGTCTGTACCCCTACCATACTTGGTCGAAAATTCTATCGCCTCTTCGAGATGATTTAGACTGTATTTTATTGAATTTTGTAGCAGCCTGTCAAAGGCTTTAATCATATTATTATTCATCAATTTGGAACTAGCCACATTGATACCTAGTGGGACGGGCAACCCGTTAGTTTTTTCATTCCACCATTCTCCCAAATCTAATAATTTATTAAAATCATGTTTAGGATATGTAATCTGGGACTCATGTATTACCAGTCCATAGTCAACAGTACCATTAATAATCGCTTTAGGTATCTCGCTAAAAAGTATTTCAATGCAATTTAACTTTCCAAGGGCTATAGACATCAAAAGATAAGCAGAAGTCATATATCCAGGGATTCCAACAATGTTATTTGATATATCATCTAAAGACTTTTTATAAGAAATAATACTTGGGCCGTAATTAATTCCAAAACTGCCTCCACTGTTTAGTATTTTATAATCTTTGAGAAATGCAAGTGCATGTGCAGATATTGCCGTAATCTCTAGCTCATGATTAATTGCCTGTTTGTTTAGTTTTTCTATATCATCTACTTGGTGTATAATTTTAAAGTCTCCCATTGGGATGAGTTCATTCTCTATGGCATAAAACATGAAAGCATCATCAGCATCGGGTGTATGCCCTACTCTAATTTCTAGCACCATGAATTAACATTTTTTTGGATCAATTGTTGTCATATAAGTTATCAGATTGAGCAATTTTACAATAAAATTATTTTCCTAAATGGACTTTAATTTTATTATTTCATCCACATCAGGCTAGAAAAATAGGATGACTACCCTTTTGTATCTTGAAATAAACCTTGGAAAATTAGAAAGTTCAACCCTCTTTTCCTTTGTTTTTTATGCATTATTTTACACAAGGAAGGTTTAATAACCCTAAAAAAACTTTTTTGAAATATAGGATGCCCAAGTTTAAATCGACTCAAGATATTCTCAGGATAATTGGAACTAAAGATCAAATTAGAAATTTCGGCGTTATTGCTCATGTAGATCACGGTAAAACTACAATGAGTGATAGTCTTTTGGCTGCTTCGGGAATTATTTCCCCAAGTGTTGCAGGACAAGCATTGGCCTTGGATTCCATGAAACTAGAACAGAATAGACAAATGACAATTAGAGGAGCAAATGTAACTCTATTTTATGAATATGATGATGGTAAGGAATATGTCATAAATATGATAGATACACCTGGGCACATTGATTTTACTGGTAGAGTAACTAGGGCCCTAAGAGCAATCGATGGAGTCGTGGTAGTTTCAGATTCGGTAGAGGGTATAATGACGCAGACCGAAACAGTAACACGACAAGCTTTAGAGGAAAGGGTTCGACCAGTATTATATATAAACAAAATAGACAGGCTGGTCAAAGAATTGCGTTTGGATCCAGCAGCCATGCAAAAGTGGCTATCTAACATAATCGCAGAGTTTAACAGATTAGTAGATCTTTATGCCGAACCCGAACTGAAGGAAAAATGGAAGGTAAGCATCCAGGGGAATACGGTTGCATTTGGATCGGCAAAGGATAGATGGGGATTTAATTTTAAGGTAGCCCAGAAAAAAGGGATCAGCTTCAAAGACGTTTACGATGCATACACATCTACCGATCCTACATCTATTAAAAAGCTATCAGAAAGAGCACCTTTGCATGACGCAGTATTAGGCATGGTAGTTCAACATCATCCTCCACCTCATGTAGCACAAAAATATAGAATCCCAAAAATTTGGCCGGGTGATTTAGATTCTGACATTGGAAAAGCCCTCTTAAATTGCGATGAAAATGGGCCGGTTTTAATGATGGTAACAACAATTAACGTTGATCCCCAAGCGGGAAGGGTCGCCACTGGTAGATTATTTTCTGGTACAATAAAAGACGGAGACGAAGTTTTTCTTATAGATGCTAAGCGATCTGGAAAAGTACAATCTGTGAATATTTATATGGGTAACACGCGTGAGGTCGTAAGTGTAATTCCATGTGGTAATATTCCCGCTCTATTAGGGTTAGATTATGCTGTAGCAGGTGAAACTATTTCCTCAATTAAAAACGTTCCTGCATTTGAATCCATAAAATACGTTTCTGAACCTGTAGTTACCATCGCTGTAGAACCCAAGCATCCTAAAGATTTACCAAAACTTGTTGAAGGATTGAGAAGGATAACTGTTGAGGATCCAAACCTTATTGTAAAGATTAATGAAGAAACTGGAGAAACATTAATGGCGGGCATGGGAGTCTTGCACCTTGAAATTGCAACATCTTTGTTGCAAGAATTAGGCTTAGATATTAAAACGACGCAGCCTTTAATCAACTATAGAGAAACTATTAGAGGAAGAGCAGGACCAATAATGAGCAAATCCCCAAACAAACACAATAAGATATTTTTGAGGGTAGAGCCATTGAGTGAGGAAGTTATTGATATGATTAGAACAGGACAATTACGCGAAGATATGGACAAGAAGGAAATGTCTCGTCTCCTTAGGGAAAAGGGTTGGAGTACAGATGACGCTAGGAGTGTCGTTACTGTTGACCCAAGTGGGAATATGCTTTCTGACGAGACAAAGGGAGTTCAATTTATTCAAGAGTCCATGGATTCAATAAAATCAGGTTTTGAGGATGTAATTCACTCAGGGCCAATTGCTCAAGAATCTGTCAGGGGTTTACGCTTTGTATTACACCACTTTGTCCCTCACGAGGATCCAGCTCACAGGGGTTTGGCTCAATTAATGCCTGCAACAAGACGAGCTATGCTGGGATCTATGCTGATAGCCGATCCTGTGTTGTTAGAACCAATCCTAGGGATAGAAGTAAAATGTCCACAAGAACAGATAGGTATAGTAGCTGGGATATTATCCGGTAAGAGAGGTAAATTGCTAAATGTGGATCAAAAGGGTATAATTGCTATAATCTTAGGCGAAGTACCTGCCTCAGAAACTTTTGATTTGTCTGAATTGATGAGAGGGGGAACAGCTGGAAAAGCAATGTGGAGTACCTATTTTAAGACGTGGCAAGCAGTTCCTCAATCGGTCATAAGAAATATTATTACTGATATAAGGAAAAGAAAAGGAATCAATCCAGAACCTCCTTCACCTGATGAATTCATAGATAAAGATTAATAAACTAGGAATTCATCCTCTACTTTTCTTTAGGAATTTGAATCAGTCAGTCATTTTATTTGACAAGATTTAAGATAAGTTTTTCGAAGTATATTCATCATCAAAATTAATGATCCCAAGAGCATTGGTATACTAATAACCACAAATAAGATTTGGTAAATGTTTAGTGATGATAAAAGCACCATAGAACTAAACCCCACTAGAGAATAAAACAAACTACCTGTGCAGGTTGGACATCCTACAAATAAGCCAGTAGAAATTCCTATAACTCCAAATAGGTTTCTTTTCGACATTCTAATTGCTCTGGTCTTTGATAAAATATATATATTTAAGGTAACATTTAAGCCAACTAAAACAGAAAGAGTTATCCCAATTATTAAATTCAGAGGTATTATCAAAATAGACAGACTTTCACTTAATTGAAGAATTAGCATTGGGAGATAGCCAATGTAATTGCAGCAAATAATAAGTTTGTAAGTAGGGTAGAACATGTTACTATCTTGAGATGTATTTAGACTTTCTGTCTCATTTGCATTTTGGTGGTGATTTGTTGTATGAGATGCGTCTGTTTCGTCTATTCCATGGTCAGAGGGAGGAACAGGGTAAATTGAAAAAACAGTATTTTCATCCACGAAATAAATAAAGATATTTGAAAGGAATCCAAAAAATACAAAATAAATCAGACTAGAAAATATAAAAATGAGTTTATACTTTGATGACCTGAAAGGAAATTGCAAATGGTACAACAAATGTTCAGGACTGTTTTCAATTTTTGACTTTGAAAAAAAATACTTGTGGATGCTTAAATACAAAAGGAAAAGACAAGCCAAATACGCTATCATTACTGTGGCAGCAAGTGAGTATAATGAATCAGATAAGAAAATTTCGACGCCTGGAGAAGTAAGGCGAGAATAGAAATAAAGAATAAAGAATAAAACCGTACCAATCAATAATGGGACTGCTAGTCCGCTTTTATATTTCGAATAATTCTGGTACTTATTCAATTTATTCAATTTCATATTATTTTCATTGCAAGTTTAAATTAAGCGTTTCAGAATAAACCTTTCAATCCATTTTAACCATAAAACGCTCGTAGATTATTCAATTACTAACTAAAATGGCAGATTCACGAGTCCAAATCCATAGCCATCAAATCATTTAGAATCCGATCTATATGATTTATTGGATATTTCTTTCTTAATGTCTTTTCTTTTGATTTGACAACCTAAATATAACAGGGAACAATTTTTTTAGAATTGTGAAATTAAATTGTTTTAACACTGATCATTTATCATTATTATTCCAATCAAATCATAGCAGTATTCAAGGCCTTGCCAGTAAAAGTAAAACATCGTTTTACCTACCTTTAAAAAAAAATATTATTGAGAAGCAGATTACGAATTTTGAAATAGTCGTAGCCAAATTGTTTAAATGTGGATAGTGAAGAGGAAATGGAGACCAATAGATGGAATTCTATAGAAAGCAAATGGTTACAAATTTGGGAGAAAAATGCAGTTAATTCATCAGATCCAATTCCTGGCCAAAAGAAATTTTTTATTACTGTTGCGTATCCATACCCAAACTCACCACAACACATTGGACACGGAAGAACCTATACCATAGCCGATGTACATGCCCGATATAAGAGGTTAAGAGGATTTAATGTACTCTTTCCCATGGCTTTTCATTATACTGGTACCCCCATCCTTGGTATGGCAAAGAGGGTACAAGCCGGAGATAAAGAAATAATAGAAAATTTTAGAAAAATATACAAAATTAGTGACCAAGATATACTCACTTTTAAAGATCCTCTTCACATAGCCAAATATTTTCATAACGAGATAAAGGCTGGAATGAAGGAGATGGGATATTCAATTGATTGGAGACGAGAATTTACAACTATTGATCCTGTATATAAGAAACTAATATCTTGGCAATTTGAAACTCTAAAAAAACTTGGGGTGATCGAACAAGGGTCTCATCCAGTTGGTTGGTGTCCTAATGACTCAAACCCCGTTAGCCAGCATGACACATTAGGTGACATTGAGCCATCATTCACAGAGTATTCCTTAATCAAGTTCAAGCTTAAAAATGAGAACGTAATCATACCTGTAGCCACACTGAGATCCGAAACCGTTTTTGGGGTAACCAATCTTTGGATAAATCCAAACGATGAGTACATTCGCGTCTTTGTCAATGAAACTGAAAATTGGATTTTAAGCAGATCTGCTGCTAAGAAATTAGAGTTTTTAAATTATTCGATAAAGATAATTAAGACACTTTTAGGCAAAGAATTGATAGGTTCATTGGTTGAATCCCCACTCACTAAGCGATCTATTCCAATTTTGCCGGCAACATTTGTTACTTTAGACGAAGGCAGTGGAATTGTAATGTCAGTTCCTGCTCACGCTCCATTTGACATGCAAGCCCTCTTAGATCTTAAAAAACAATCAGCAGATTACCCTCTTGAATTGAGTTTAAACACTCTCGCTCCTATAGTAATAATAGATTCTAAAATTCAAGAGCAGCATAGCCAATTGTCAGATAAAGTTGATGAGGATACTAATACAGATACTAATACAGATACTAATACAGATACTGATACTGATACTAATGTCAAGGACTATACCATAAAAGAAACAGGGGGGGATAATATAGGTAATGAATTAATTCCTTCCATGGTTTTCTTAAAAAAATACGCTATATCCAACCAAAATGATCCTAATTTGGAGAAGGCAACATCTGAACTTTATTCATTGGAATTTTATAGTGGGAAAAT
>JACDCB010000135.1 GCA_013694585.1 Candidatus Nitrosopumilus sp.
GGTGTCCATAGGGAGCAAATACCATGAGCCGCTATTACATTAGAGACATTCCCATTCACATCTGGACCTTCATCAGTAACAATTGCACAATGATTTGGCTTCATAAAATATATGCAATTATAACAAAAATATCCTCTATGTGTGTCGGAGTCCTTAAAAGATGGTACTTCCAAATATCTAGAGGATACCTTAGTCAACTTAACAAGCTGTGTAGCCTCTTGTGGTATCTTTTGAGTAGATACAAAATTAGAATTTAACTCCATGACTTTTAATGTCATACATACTATAAATAGCTAAGATTGTGAAACAGGATAAACAAGTGCACCATCAGTATCATGATTCTAATAAGGACCTGGACATTAAATCATACTTACGCACCTGAAATAAAAGTGAAGGTAAGGATAGTGCCGATTCTTAATCTGCTTTCCCAACCTCTGCTCCTAATTCTTTGACAAAAAATCCAGATAATCCTAAAAATTCAATAGAAAAAGCCATTCCTTTATAGGGCGAGAAAATAGCGATTAATAGAAAACTAGCTCAAGTCGGAGAAATTGTCATTAAAAAGTATCAGATAATAGAAAAGCATGAACTAGATGCCGAACTACAAAAGGAACAAATTTCAACAAAGCATCCAGATGTTTTTGATATACAAGAGAAATAGATATCTAGAATTAGAATCCTATTAGCAATATATAATTTGTTATACTAATATATTGTATATGTCATCTCAAAATGATAATAAAATCAATTGGAATGAAGTTGTAGGAAAAGAAGCACTTGGAGAGAATGGCGTAGACTTTGGTACGATCAAAGAAGTAGCGGGTGACTATATTGTTACTGAGATAGGTATGCTTAATAAGAAAATATATCACCTACCAAAGTCTTCTGTAAAATACTTTAATGGAGTTTTTCTAAACTTTTCGTTAGATGAGTCAAATCTTACAACTTATGAACAAAAAATTGGGGAAAGTGCCCTTAACGATAATTCTTTGTCCGAATCACCAAATACGCCAACAAAAGAAGAAACATCAATTCCACTAATCAGTGAAGACCTACAAGTAACCAAGAACATTACTGAAGATAATATGAAGATTGTAAAAGAACCCGTTAAAGAAGCCAAAACTGTGCAAATTGAGTTAATGCACGAAAAGGTAACAATAGAAAGAAGAAATGTCAATATGAATGCCGACACCTATAACAAAGGAACGAATATTGGTTTAAATAATAATGAGGCCTCAAATCAAGAACCTCATAAGGGATCGGAGAGAGCAGGTTCGATGTATTCAAAGACTGAATTTTTAATTCCAATTAAAAAAGAAGAGCCAGTAATTACAAAAAAATCATTTGTAAGAGAGGAAGTTATTATTAAAAAGAAGCCAGTAACTGAAACAAAAACTATTACTGAAGAAATAATAAATGAAGAATTAACAAAAGAAGGAATTAGCTATAAAGATGAGCAGAATATCCAACGTAAAGATAATATCCCCCTTTAGTCTTGAATACTACATAACAGTAAAAAGGATTGAGTTTCCTATTTCTAACTTGTCTGATAGTCGTTAGAAGTTATTATTTATCTCAATTATTCTTTAAAGTTAGAGATTTCAGTTAGTTATAAAAATAGATCATATTCTAGACCTCTGCGCATGTTCAATTATTCTCCGACTCCATACTACACGCGATCAATTTGTATTTAACAGATAAGGAAATAATAGGGCCTTCTGTTCAGGGGCAGGAAATAGATCTCACACAGAGATCATGAAAAAGTTAGGTCGTGTTATTATTCAGATTATGACATACCAGCAGTTGCCGTTTAGATGCTTGACGTGTCAATCCTCTCGGAGGTGACATCTTCTGTAACTTCCACAGTTTCAGTTACTGGCTTCTTTTTAATAATAACTTCCTCTCTAACATATGGAGTTTTAGATACTTCTACTTCTTCTCTTTTCAAAGGAATCTCTATTTCTTGCCTTGATGTTACTGGCTCTTGCGTTGTGTTGGTGTGTTCTCCAGTTGGCTGTCGTCTTTCTATGGATATCTCTTCATGGACGACAGGAACTTCAACGGTTTTTGTTTCCGTAAGAGGTTCTTTGGTAATAGTTGCTCGATCTTCTTCAACTCTTTTAGTTATATCTAACTTTTCCTCTGTTATAGGAACCGTAACCTCTTCACTTTCTGTTGACGCAAATGCCGGATCTTCTTCAGATGCGGTTGTAGTCGAAGATAACTCTGGAAAGGAATCTCCTTGATACCTACTAGTCAGTTCTTCCTGAGAAATCCCGAATCTCAGAACTTCCCCATCATAACTTTCAACCTTGTCTTGTGGAACGAAAAACTTTTCCTTGTTAATTAAGCCTTTTTGTACAAAAACATAACCGTTTGAAACTTCTTGAACTTCACCAAAATCTTCATCATTTACTCCTCTGGCTTCTTTTTTTATAACATCATTCCAATCAATACTTGAATTCATAATAATATTAGTTAAACATAGTATAAATACACCGCTGAATATTACCTAAAACGGTAATAGCTACAGTCATAGTCATTGTTATCAACGTAACTAATTCCTTGACTATCTAATCTCTTTACTAATTAATTTCCTGTTTATAAATGATATAATTCTTTAGCGGAATCATAAAAAAGGATATTTTTCTGTATTTGTGGATCATCCGAATTATCTAATCTGTGTTGGATGAATCGGACTCTATTTTAGTCATTCCTCGTTTGCGGAACTGTTCTTCTGCTTGTTCCGTATTTGTTCTTGTCTGACTTTCTGAAGTTATCTGTTGGTCATTTGGATCTCTTTTGACTGCCGTGGGTTCTCCTGCATTTAATTTAGCTGGAGTCATTGGTTCTTTATTCGAATACTCAGTTAATGGATCGCTTTGTCTATTTTTATTTGTTCCAGCAGCACCTTCTTCATATACTTTATCATTTGAATTTGACGACGTTTTTACTGTTGAATCTGCAGCATCCTTTGCCTTTCCGGAAACATCCTTTGTAGTATCAACGACTGTATCCTTTACGTCTTTAGCCTTTTCCTTGATTTTGTCAATAATTTCTCCCATGCTATTTTACAATATTAACTATATAACATACTATAAAACAACAATCTAAGACAGAGATATGCGGATCAGTATGGTAATATTGCTTAATTTTTATTGTAAACTAGTTTTGATGTATATTTACAGCACTAGTTAAAAGGTAATAAATCAAGTTTCTCACAAGTCTTGTTGATCACATATTGGAATTTAAAGATAATCCATCATGCTATCTATCTAAACAGTTGCATGCATCAACTAGTTTCAATCTAGCACAGTCTTATTTCATATGATAAGGAAATAAATCACTAACGATAACCATAGTTTGACAATTAATTTGTACAATAGACAGTTTAAAATTTTCGTTAAGAAATATACGAATCTATTTAACTTATCAAGTTGCTATTTGATTAATGATGCTTTTATTGACGTTATTATTTTTAATAGTAATAGTACCTGTAACTCACGTAGTTTACGCACAAAATATTCTAGATGAGATCAGTAGAGCGTTTAGCAATTTGACTTCTGGCCTGATGGGCGAGAAGGATATCGACCAGCCAACCATTGACCAATCAGTAATTAATCAGTCAATAATTAATTATACTAATACTTCAATACCTTCAAGTTCTATATCTGACAATCAAATGTCTTCAAATTAAATCTTCCTTGCTTATTGCCATAAGATGTTCTCGTATATAATTATTAGAAACATTTACAGCAGTTAAGTGGGAAAGATTTAGTTCTACTAAAATTAATAATTGATCGAATAAAAATAGTTGTTGCTTAGGCTTTTAATCTTTGGTTTATCCTTTAAATTTAAGTAGAGTTGATACTTTCCCTCTCGAACACAATTGAAAGGACTATAGATATTGATCAATTAGTCGTTTATCTTTCCAGGGAATGTTTTTGAAGAGATCCAGAATTGTCTACAACTTTAACATGATCATTAAAAATACAATAAGCGAAACTGAAAAGAATAAAAGATATGATGGTATGACAACTATACCAGATCTTTTCCTGTAATTTCAAATAAATAACGATAACCATTGCTTGTTCCGAGATATCTGTAATCCTCTAGATTCTCTATTATATCACCATACATAATCCATTGGAAAGTTCTTTTCTCTTTTTCACTTATAGTATCATCTTCCACGCAAATGAGTGTATCATGTTGATCCATACTGAAATTCTAACTAATCACCTTAGTTCCCTTAGTTAAGAGAAGGGTAGAGGGACTCTGATCATTAGGTCTCGGATCAAAGATATGGACTTTGAATCTTATGCTTTCATACACATCCTTATTTCAATGAATTATTTTCAGTCCAATTATAAAAAGAGAGAATCGGAGCATTTCGTATCATCTTATTCCATAGACGATTTTTCTAAAATAAACGCGACAGATAACCATTTTATCACGAGACGGCCTGTTTGGCCATTTCGATGCATCTAGTCAGATGTTCTTGTTCTTCTTTTAGGATAGATCTGACTGTTGTTTTAGCCTTTTTATTATCAAAGTTTTCACAAATAGTAGATAGCACTTCATAATGAGAGACTTCGCCGCCTTCTGCTAAACACAAGAATTCTAATGCCTCTGGTGTATCTGGCTCTTCACCAAGATAAGTCTTCATGATTTGCGTAGCTTTCTCCTCTGTTTCTTTGGCCGATTCCTCTACTTTATTTATATCCAATTGGACATCTTTATCTTCAGAAAAACTACTCACAACTTCTTGAATTTTTTCCTCATGAGTACTTGCCTCCCCTTGGATTTCCTTAGCTTCATTTTTGGAATCAGCTTTTAATAACTTCATAGCGATTAATTCAGTTACTGCTTTTTGAGCTGCTCGTTCTAAGCCTAGCACTTCACCCAATTTTTTTTGTAGATTTTCTATATTTTCTTTTTTGTTTGGCATCTAAAATCTATATGTATAAAAATTTAAATAACTCCACTATAGAGTCAACATTTATCCTATACCGCATTTCAATACTACACTTTGATAATAATTTCAATGATATTATGTAATAATTTTCCGTTCAGTTGTATTGGATTTTAATGCTATTAATTAGTAATATCCAAATCTCTAATAGATTACCTTTATCTTCGAGTCGTAGGAAGGATTCGATAGTAAGAAAAAAGTTATTGTACTCAATAAACACTATTCGCGCTATAGACTCCAAAAATGATGTATCTTTTTAGGGGATATGCAATGGATAAAACTAAAGCTAAAACTATAACCAGCTAGTCTACAAGATTTATTTTAAGATAGTATGATCAAATAATAGCGATTGGTGATTAATTTTTACATTTAACATAGTTTATTATTAAAATGTAAAAGTACGCAATGTCCTCATTGTGCAATTACATTTCAACCTCAAATGGAAAAA
>JACDCB010000143.1 GCA_013694585.1 Candidatus Nitrosopumilus sp.
AATGTTTACGCCATAAACGAAAACGTTTCTAGTTGTTCTCTATCCGAAGCGACCGTAATTTTTTCTTGGTTTACAGATGAAAAAATAAACAAATTATTATCCAAAAAATTTGAATCTGAGTTAGATAACGGTTCTAGAATTATTTCTATATGGTCTCCGCCAGATCTTTTTTTACCAGACAAAATTAATTTTCCAATACTAGTGTGTGAAAAACCATTCAAAACTGGAGTTGACATTAAAGATCAGCTTAAAGCAATCTATAAAAGCGATTGTATAGACTTTACCGCCTCTTGGAATTTGGCCGACAGGTATATCAAATCTTTTGGAACAGTTGACCCAAGCCATCACCGCTTCTTGAATATCTTACAAAGTTTAATAATATGGTTTAATGCAAGAGATTTAGGAATAGCGTGTGAAAATGAAATTCCTCCTCCAGTGAAAAGCTATGTAGAAATATTAAAATATTTTTTTAATATAGATTTAACTGATTTTTATTAAAGAAGGTGAATTTATAACTCAAACGTTGTAATAATTTTATTGGGTTTGAATGATGTTATTTTTTATAATTTTTATAACAATGTAATAAAATAAATAATCAAAATTTTTCTAACAAAAAAATTTTTTTATAATTTATTGTCCGTATCTTTAATAACAATCTACCCCAAAGATTATAACTATTGGTATTATGATGCTGAATTAGAAGATGGACTTTACAATTAATGAGGGGCGAAGAAATTTAACAGTTCCCCTATTAGTTGAATCAGCTATTCTAAATGATGATGTTAAACTATCATCTACCGGATCGTTATCGGTAAAGACTGGAAAATTTACTGGTCGTTCACCTGAGGATAAATTTATTGTCAAGGATGAAATTACTGCCAACTCGGTAGATTGGGGTAAGGTTAATCACCCTATTTCTGAAGAAAATTTTGAAAAAATACTCGATCGTATGACAAAATATATCCACGATAATAATTTAGGGGAGAAACTCTACACTTTCGATGGATTTGTTGGAGCTGATATCTCCTCTAAGCTATCGATAAGAGTCATTACAGACAGAGCATGGCATAGTTTGTTTGCAACTCAAATTTTCATAAATGCGTCACAAGAAGAATTGTCTAATTTTAGACCTGATTTTACTTTATTGTCAATTAATGATTTTGCATCTATTCCAGAGTTAGAAGGAACAAAATCTGAAACTTTCATTATTATTAGTTTCAAGCGAAATTTGATCCTGATGGGGTCAACTTCTTATGCTGGTGAAATAAAGAAATCAATGTTTTCAGTTATGAATTTTCTTTTACCTAAAAAGGGCATATTTCCTATGCATTGTTCCGCCAATTTGGGTAAAGATGACAAGTCAGTCCTATTCTTTGGTTTATCGGGAACAGGAAAAACAACTCTTTCAGCCGATGAAAATCGACGATTAGTGGGAGATGATGAGCATGGCTGGTCTGATAATGGTATATTTAATTTTGAAGGAGGTTGTTATGCTAAATGTATCAATCTAAACAAAGATAAAGAACCACAAATATGGAATGCAATTAAATTTGGTTCCGTAATGGAAAATGTTGTTATTGATCCATTTTTAAGAGAACCTGATTTTTCAGATGGTAGTTTGACAGAAAATACCCGTGTGGTATATCCATTGAATTTTATTCCAGGGGCAGTTATCCCAAGTATCTGCGGTCATCCATCCGTCATAATTTTTCTTACGGCAGATGCCTTTGGGGTCCTTCCTCCTATATCTAAATTATCAAAAGAGGGCGCTATGTATCATTTCATGTCAGGATATACCAGCAAATTGGCAGGGACCGAACGAGGAATTACCGAACCAAAAGAGACATTTTCCCAATGTTTTGGAGCTCCTTTCATGCCATTAAAAGCTGCAGAGTATGCAAAGTTACTTGGGGAAAAGATAACCAGATATGATTCAAAAGTTTATTTAATCAACACCGGCTGGTCGGGCGGTCCTTACGGAATAGGTAAACGAATAGAACTAAAATATACCAGGCGGATGGTTTCTGCAGCACTGAAAGGTATACTAGATGACGTTCTATATGAGACACATGAAATGTTTAATCTCGATTACCCCACGTCATGCTATGACGTTCCTGCTTCGATATTAAATCCTCGAAATACTTGGCATGACAAAAATCAATATGACTTTTCTGCCAAAAGACTGGCTAAATTATTCATAAATAATTTCAGAAAATTTGAACCCATCTCTGAAGAAATTATTAAGGCGGGTCCTCACTTAAACTAGAATCATTTACTTTGTAATAATCCAACGGATTTTTCTTACTTCAATCTAAAGGGTAGCCCGGAGCAGATTCGAACTGCTGTCTCCAGGTTTCTTTTCTATAAGATTCAGAGCCTGAAATCCTTAGTCCTTTTGGAGTTTGACCGCTAGATTCGGCACCATTTTTCTATGGTTCCACCGGGCTTCACGAGCTACACTTTGTGATATTTGTTTCCATTATTTTATTTTATCTCTAATCTAATGGAATTACTTGTCAACCAAAGAATAATCTTGTCTATTTTTTAGTATTTATCTCTCTAATTACCGTTCCATAATCGAGATGAACTTTTTTTCTCATATATGGAATCAACTTATAATGGATTGAATAAATATTCTTTTCACGCACTAAGATCCCTTTAACCAATAATGACACAAACCCTCCTGCAACCTTGGATGGTAAAATCTCTTTGTTTTCACATATGCCATCTCTCTTGATGTGATATTCTTGTAATGTAAAATAGTTTCTGTTCACTTCCAATATTAGCGGCCAGATTACGTATTCCCAAACTAACCGGCGATTTTCAGTCGAGGATGCGTGTTTTCCCTTTTTTCTTTCCTTTTGTTTGTAATTCTCTAATG
>JACDCB010000156.1 GCA_013694585.1 Candidatus Nitrosopumilus sp.
GACTTAGACTTACTATTACCCACTTAATATGTTGAGATCATGAAATCACTAAAGATCTGTGTGTTTAAAAAATTTTTTCTTAATCAACTAAAGTTACTATTCATTGCCTTACCGAGCTCTGTTTTAAAATTATCCACTTTTTGATCCACTCCATTTAAACTGTCAAAGTCCATGTCGTTACTCTGTGAATCGCCAGAATGCGAGTGCAGCACTGATTTGTTAACATTTTGCAAAAGAGACTGGTTTTCACTAGTTATTTGGAGATTCAATTCTCTCTCTATATTATTTGTGAAGTCTGAAATTGATTCTTTATTAATGGTACTTCTCGGTGATTCTGATCCCTCATTTGTAAGATCGATATTATTTATAGATGCATCACTGGTCAGCTGAGAATTGTTCCTTAGAGGATTTACTTCAAGACCGCTATCTGTTCCGAAAATCAGATAAGCAGCAATACCTGATATCAAACACACTGCGGCTATTGCTGTCCCTAGAATGTATAAATTAATAGACTTTTGTATGCCGCTATTCAAAGTTGATACTTGACCGATAACTCGACCAGATCTCAAATTGCTGCTAGAATGAAACGCTATCTCTCTGGTATTATTCCTTCTTTTGATTATGAATTCATCTTGGGAATTGAGTGCCAGTGCTTTGTCATAACATTCTAATGCTTCCGCATATTTTCCCTGGTTATGAAGAGACAAACCTTTATTTGATAAAACATTTGAATTGTGTGGATCTATCGCCAGTGCTTTGTCATAACATTCTAATGCTTCTGCAAATTTTCCCTGGTTGTGTAACAGTATTCCGTTTTCATATAACTGTTTTAGATTGGTCGCATTCACCATTAGTAAATTTGAGATTGGATTACTCTTGGATATTTCCACTTGTTGAATGCCTGTGTCCATATGCGCAACATAATTACTGAGCATCGAATAGTTTTCTGCTTTAGTACCATTAACTAAATTATCATACTCTACTTCTGTCATCAGGTCAAATCCAATAGACCATGCAATAGTTACCCACGCAGCAGATCTATCTTCTAACCCAAAATCTGATGATAATCTTGTGATCATGTTGTAAATTTTGCTTTCAGTATCATTATCATAGATATTGCACCCTCGAATATCAGTTATTTTAGCCTTAAGGGCGGTAATGAGCAAAAATATTTCCTTCTTGTTTTCTGAGCCGTAGATATCTTTGAGTAGGCCTTCAAACCTGCTGGGCTCACTTAAAACATCGGAATAATCCGTGACAACCTTTTTTAGCAATTTGCCCGTAACTGTGACAGAGGCATAGCCATCAAACATATTCTTCAGTTCTAACCCGTGCTCCCAGATGATTGCTAAATACTCTTACAGTATTTGTAAAATATTTTGCTAACACCCTTTTCTAAGATCTTAATGAGATTGGTTAATTTCTTTGAATTTATGAAAGCAGGACTTGACATAAGTAAAGTTCTATTTATTTACTAATATCGATTTAAATCAATTATTAAAAAAATTATTCAGCGGTTATTGTTATGATTGAATGTTAAAGGAAATAGTGTAGTAAGTATTTCGTGAAGAATTGCGTCAAATATTGTTATTTAACAATATCTTCTTTTGGTTGGGGAAATCGTAAATAAGTTTGCGTTAAGATAAAGACCTTTAGATATCAGACTCATCACTATTAGGGATAATATATGTTAAAACAGTCATTACATACCAGTTCTCTGTATTTAGAATATTTTTGATTCTTGTTTACTTTAGTGTTATTCACTGTAAGTTCCATTTTACAAATAATGCATGACTTAGACGTTCTACTTTGTGATACCATGGTATAATCATTATGTGATATAATGAGGGATGTATTTAAGTTGGTTATAGCCTTGCTAACAACATGTAATTCAAATTGACACTTTTATATTAGATCTAATTTGGTGTCACTTAGGAAGATAGTGTCAAATTCTTTAACATTCACCTTAACCATGAGAACTCCATTCGCAAAATCATCGATCAAGCCAAACCCACAAATCTGGCCATTATCGATCTTATATCCAAATCCTACAAAGCGGTTTTTTAGAAAACCGTTATCTGGAATATATAAAATTTTTTCATTAATTGCATTTGAGGACTCGTATTCCTTTAAGCATTTTATCCCTGAATAAAATTTGTTTCTATAGTTAATATAATTGATTCTAGAAAGATCTATTTTCATGACTATTTCGTTATTTTCTGTCAAAAATTTAGTAAAGGTTTTCATTCTCTTCACATATCTTTCCATGAGCGATCTGTTATTCACAGCTGTTTGCTTTTCTCCATACATGAAATTTATTTTCAGGTTTCTTGGAAGATGACTAAAAAATTCCATTAAATTTCTGTCCATATTTGCATCTCCAAGATATATTATGCAATCAGGTTGAATTTTTTTCAGTAGCTCGATCTTGTATCCAAATCCGTTCCCTTTTATATAGCCATCAGTATTTATGATCGACAAATTATGCTTTATTGAGATATCTAATTGCTGGCGAATGCTTGAAATTATTTTGGATTCGTACCCACTGGGTTGAATGCCCCCAATAAAATTGGTACAGTTTGTTTTTACGTTCCACAGGTCTATTTCCTGGAAATTCATTACTGCTGCTCCCATGCAAGTTGGTGGGGCCAAATCGCCTTGACCTATGTCTGCATCTATT
>JACDCB010000169.1 GCA_013694585.1 Candidatus Nitrosopumilus sp.
GTCGAAACATCCGGACCCTTATACAATACGGAACTTAATCCCACCGAACCCGCTACCTACTTTAGTAACTATTATGCTTAAACGTGCTCGTAAAAAACTAATATCCCACCAATATGAACAAGTCAAAAGATTATTTATAATTCCGGTGATTAATAATACACAGAAACAAGAATGGGAACCGTGGTTGCGATATTGTCTGATTTTGATGGAACTCTGTGCCCTACATCTGATATGAAACATGGTTACTAATTCCGAAGTCATTCCACACGCACTTGAATATATACTATGCAAGGTATCCTTAACTATACCAATACGTATTGTAACCCGCAAAGACTTTGATTTCATATATCCAAAAACCAAAATTAAAAAATAATCATATAAATCAAGCTACTACTACAAAAAAATGTTTTCCTTTTATCCATTATCCTTGGTTATCAGCATAATCCCCGTTATCATAAGCATCACTGAAAATACGAATCTGTAAATTTCAATCTGTTCATTTAGAAATATTATTGCAAATATGATGCCGAAAAGAGTTGATGTAGAAAAAATCATCACTGACTTAGTGGCCCCAACTTCTTTAATTCCCTTTAGGAATAAAAAGAGCGAACCAGCAAATCCTCCTAGACTTAAGAAAAGTATACTGGGAATATTAGAAATATTAATGGTGAATGAAATATTTAAGATAATAACTATTACAAATGAAGTAATTCCACCAATTAACGATTTTAGCTGTATTAAGCTGACTATGGGTACTTCTTTTTGCAAGATTACTTTGCTAATATTGTTGTCGAGAGCCCAAAATATTGCAGACCCTAATATTAGTAAACTTCCGATTAAATCATTATTTTGAAAGAAATTAGAGGCTAAATTATCCTCTTTCAAGTTCAAAACAATTAAGCCTGCAAAGATACATAAAATTCCAAAGTAGCCATATCTTCCTGGATTTTCTCTTAACAGAGTAATCGCAAATAAAATAGTAAATAAAAATTCGGCATTAATCAATATCGATACTAACGAGGCATCAGTTAGCTTCAACCCTGAAAAATACAATATTGGCGCGACAACGGCTCCAAAAAAGGCTGTCAGAAAAATTAATTTGAAAGAATTCCAACTGAATTTTGAAGTGTTTTTAATAATACTACTAACGATGGTTATTGAGATACCTATAATTAAATAAATTATTGAGCTTAATAGAATAGGATTAATATTGCTTAAGAAGGGTTTGGCTACAGTCGATATGGACCCATATAAAACGGCAGATAAAATGAGAAGGCCATAAATCTTTTTCATCTATTCTTTATCTAGGATTCAGGATATATATCCTATCCCCCAGTACAGGATAACTTAAATACTAATATAATATTAGATTACTGAGGAATTTGACTCATCATAAGAAACCAGAACTTAAAAGGAGATTGGCAAGAATCGAAGGACATGTCAGAGCAATAAATAAAATGCTTGAAGAGGATAGAGGATATCCCGAAATAGTTCAACAGATTTCTGCGGTCCGTGCTGCATTGGATGGAGTCACAGAGGTGATAGTTCAAGACTTGGTAGAATATTATGTAAGTCAAACAACAGATAAGGTTGGAAAGGAAATTGCAATGGAAATAAAGGATACGGTTTCTAAGATACTATGATTTTGCAAAACAATCTGAATAATCTTCTTATACTAAAATAGTTACTATTGAGATTATTAATCCTCTAATTAATATTTTAAATATTATAAAAAAAACTGATTAGGAGGTAACAGTATTGTTCAGTTCCTGGCTTAGTTGGTGTTGCGAGACATAAGGCTCAGGGAATCTTGTTCTATCTTCAGGACATCCTGTTCTATCTTCAGGACATCCTGTTCTATCTTCAGGGCATCCATACCCTCCTATCAAAGCTTTTCTAACTACATTTTCAGAAATCTCTACGGTTGAATTATCAGATGCCCTTTGTTCACCTTCAGGTGTACACGAGAATATGACATCAAAGTTAGTTCCATTGAGGTTACCAAATAATCTATAATCAAATGTCGTTGGAACAGTGGGGTAAAATGTATTTGATTTATAACTTCCTACTTCTCCGAATGCAGGTTCCAAATTGGATGTCATATTTTTGTCACCGGCCATTATTTCCACTTTTTAGCATATTTTCTAATCCCGTAATTGGCTCTGTACCATTAGCTTCAAAATCAGTTGGGCTTGTAGCATTTGGTCACACGGCCTCTAATATCACATTTGTTTTATCATCTACAAATATCGGTTCATTTGCTGAACCTATCTCAAACAAATAGTCTTTACCATTAATGCTGAAAAG
>JACDCB010000097.1 GCA_013694585.1 Candidatus Nitrosopumilus sp.
GGAGGTGTAACAGGCATGTCTTCAGTTTTGCTTGGATGGTTTTTCAAGGGTGGACAGAGAAGAAAGTTTAACAAACTAATTCAGATAACTAATAAAGTCATACAGGATGCAGATGTAGGTGACAAAACTGAAAGCAATATCAAATTAGAAAATCTTAGGAGGGATATATTTAATACGTATAGGCGGGGTTCGTTAACTGATTTTCAGTTTGATTTTCTTGATAAAAGATTAATCAGTTAGATAAATAAAATCAGTATTATGTGATAGTTGATTTCATTCACTGATCCAATCTTCCTTATTCCATCTCTATCAGGTAATTAATCAAAAGATATTGTTTGATATCGGTTCAATATTATAGAGCGAGCAAGGCTTAGTACCTAAAAGAACTCGAATTCAAATTTAGAGAATATTCATGCTACAATCAAGGAAACAATCAAAGAAGAAAATAGTTTAAAGATAGTTGCCATACAAGGGCTATCACAATTGTCTACCTTTACAGTGTTGTTGCCCTAAATGATTCCCCCAAGATCATTGTTTATTAATTAAGAGAAATACATGTCCTAGTCTTAGGCGACATCATTGTACAACAGAATGGTCACCCACTTGGTTTGGGTTTGGTAGCCTGCTACTCCCACGAGTAGCATGTCTCTTGATTGTTGGGCCGATAAGATTGGCAGCAGGGGCGACAGTGAGAGGAATCACGGAATACGTATTTGATCAGAAAATGTGGAAAAATACTGGATCCAGTTAAAGACGGAGAGATGGAGAATCCCCCTACGATTCGATTGTCGTAAAAACGATTTTAAATGGCCTTTGCGCGTCTACATTATATATTCATGTTTAACAATGATCAATTGAAGGAGCTTGTGAAAAAGGCAAGAGAGGCCGCTCCAAAAAGAAATTTTGCTCAATCCGCTGAAATAACTCTAGTATTAAAAGACATTGACGTCAAAAAAGGATTTAGTGTCAACGAAATAGTAGTATTACCTAATCCAACTAAGAAAGGGGCTTCACTTTGTATGCTCGCGACAGGAGATATGGGGTTACGTGCCAAGAAAGCGGGTGTAGATCAGGTAATGGAACCTGATACTCTCGATAGGATTGGGACAAATAGAAGAGAAGCCAGAAAAATTGTTCGTTCCTATGACTTTTTCCTTGCAGATGCTACTTTAATGTCATCTGTTGGACGATCATTAGGTCAGTTTTTGGGTCCAAAAGGTAAAATGCCCACACCGGTTCCCTACGGAGCTCCGATAGAAAACATAGCATCAAGGTTAAGATCATCAACAAGAATACGATCCAAAAATCAATTAAACATGTCAACAAAAATAGGAGATGAGTCAATGACTGATGAGCAGCTGGTAGCAAATGCCAATGCGGTTATAGCTTCAGTTGAAAAAAAGCTCCCTCAAGGGGACAAAAACTTAAGGAATGCAATAATAAAATTTACTATGGGTAAAGCATTAAAAGCAAGTACCCTTGGCAAATAAGTGGTAGGGATATTCGTAATGAGTCAAACAGCCATCATCAACAAATTAGGAAGAACATCATATCCAGAAAGAAAGGTTAATTTGTATGAAAATTTACAAAACCTGGCCAGATCTTATAGTGTAATTGCACTCTCGAGGATGACTAAAGTAAGGTCAGCTCAACTTATGGCAATCAGGAAGAAATTCAGAAATGAAATCAAGATAATAACGATAAAAAACAAGGTTGCTCAAAGAGCTTTTGAAGAAATTTTTAAGGATGTTAAAGGATTAGAATTTCTCAATAAGGAACTAGAAGGCCAATGCGCGTTGATGTTTACCAACCTTAGTCCATTTAAAATGAATTTAACTTTCGATAAAAACAAAATATTCATGGCAGCTAAAGGTGGAGATATTGCCCCTAATGAATTGGTCATTCCCGCTGGTAATACAGGGATAAATCCAGGTCCAGTTTTATCAGAGTTCAAAGAATCTAATGTACCAACCAAAATAGATCAAGGGACAATTTGGGTTTCTAAAGACACAATTGTCGCAAGAGCTGGCGATGTTATCCCCCAAAAGTTAGCTGCTTTGCTAAGTAAGTTGGATGTTAAACCTATTGAAGCAGGAGTTTCAGTAAATTTTGCGATTTCCGAAGGGCTTGAATTTAAGGAAAAGGACCTAAAGATTGTAGTTTCAGATTACGTACAAGAATTAATAAAATCTTTCCAAGAGGCTTTATCCCTTTCAGTAGAAGCAGTATACTTTACCAAGGAATCAATGCCGTTAATCCTCTTAAAAGGAAAACAACATGCATTATCTTTAGCTGCAGAATCTGGATATACTTCTCCTGACACGATTGAACTGGTGATACTAAAGGCCAATGCAATTGCTGCAAATCTGGCACACCAGCTCGATTCCAAAGGGTTTTCTTCCAATAATTAGTTCTAATTTTTTTAACTACTAATTCTAAATCGAATCCAAAATTATTTATTTATTTTTATATCGAGGTTTTAATTTCTAAAATTTTTTAAGTACGTTACCATTATGATGGGGGGAATGGTCTCTCTGGACCTTCAATGATTAAAATAATGAAATAGACGTAAAAGATATGACGTAATAAAATAATTCTAATATAAAAAATGGATAAAGTTTAGCCGAAAAGTGAAGATAAGCCTTCTAGTGCTTCTTCTTCTTTCTTCTCTTCTTTCTTCTCGTCTTCTTTTGCTGAAGCTCCTGAGCCTGAAGCGGCTGGGGTTGCTGGAGCACTTGCTGGAGCAGCGGCAGCTATTGGAGCAGCCTTTAGTGCATCCTCAATGTTAACTTCACTTAAAGCAGCAACCAAAGATTTAACTCTAACATCATCAGGTTCAACACCAGTTGATTTAATTACATTTTTTACATTATCTTCATTGACATCTTGCTTTAATTTATGTAATAATAAAGCAGCATATACATATTCCATGATAAAAGAAAATTTGACAAGTCCATAATATAAAACTTTATAAAATTCGTGAACCCCGTGCCACGGCATAAACATGCTCCTTTAATTCCTGAGACATTAAGGAGTTCATTTTTTTAATCAAAATACTCCTTGCTTCCGATTTATCTTCATCGGATGTGGAACTAAAGTAATTACTAAATAATTCCGAAAAGCTTTCTTTAATCCACCCATCAAGTACAAAAAATCTATTCTCATTTATCGGGATTACCTTATCGATCCTTGGGTCTATAGTATCTTCGAAATCGCCAGTATCCAATTTATCAATTATAAAGAAAATACAGTTGTTAGGCTCTGGGTTGTTTAGAGCTTCGACAGGTTTTCCTTGAGCCCTTCCTGACCTAATTCTTTCAAGCAGGCCAACTGGCTTTATGAAGGTGCCCCTAACTCTGAGGACTTTATCATTATCAGAAACAATCTTGCCTATTATCACATAATTTGAATTTTCATCTTTTTTTACTATAAAAACAAAATTTCCAGGTCGTAGTTTTGACATCCCAAACATTATGAAAAGTTATAGATGTAATAATATAATATTTACTAATGATCTAATAAAAAAAAGTACCAGATTTTTTAAATTTGTTTATATTTTTAAGCAAATTATTTAATTACATTTATTAATGTAACCAATAATTATTAGATAGATTCAATCTTGCAAAGATTCGATGAATTAGATATGAAAATTTTGTCAGAATTAACAAAAGATGCAAGTATTTCAATCCCCCAACTGAGTAAGAAATTAAACATTAACTCCTCAGTTTTATACAGTAGGATAAAAAGACTTTTGAAACGAGAACTTATCAGAAAATTTACGGTAATAATAAATGAATCACAGTTGGGTATCAATATAAAGGCAACAGTCGGTATAAATCGTGATCCAAAATTAAAAGGACCTATTCATAATGAACTTATCAAGATCCCAGAATTAAGGTCACTCATAGAAGTTACAGGCCGTTTCGACATAATATTATCAATACATGCAAGAACTTTGGAAGAGTTACATAAAGTTGTAATAGAGAGAATCGGTAAAATAGAAGGCATTCAAGCTACAGAAACCTTTGTAGAAATGCAACGAACAGACAAGGAACCGGTTTATTCGATACAGACTAGCAGTCAAAATTTTAGTTGAGTATTATTTATTGCAAATTGGGGTTTGAAATTAGAAATATTAAAATTATATTGAAATATCTAGACCATTAGAAATCAATTGTTATCATCAATAGTTAATACGGTTCAAAGAAGAGTGATAGAGATATTTCAAACATTGAAGTTGGCAAAAAAAACAAGCAAGGATGATTATTTTACTCATCTCAGATTAGTATTATTGGCTATAGGTGCTGTGGGTGGGATTGGTTTTATGATAAAGATAGTCGGCGAATTACTATTCATAAATAAGTAGCGCTTCAATTTTTATCATCACTATGCCGTAATGAGCTGGAATAATTGTTTATCGCTATTTTATGTATTATTTTTATGAACAAAGATGAGTAAAAACCCTGTAGAGATTGATATAGAAAATAAGATAAAGATAAACCCTGAGTCTATGATCGTAGAAAAGTTATACCCGATTATTTATGAAAATTCAATTTTTTTATTTTATAAGGACGAAAACGAACTAATCAATTGTTATGAAATTACGGATAAGAGCATTATAGAAAAGGCAATGACAAATCCTGATAAAATAATTGAAATTTTAGAAGAGCTAAATAAGTGATATACCATTATATTATTGAATTTTGCATAATATTTAATGTCTCATGGCAAATACGAATCGGGGAATAGAAAAAGCAACGAAATTTTTATTGGGAAAAAACCACTAATGACGTATGTGACTGCAACTCTAGTACAACTAGCTAATGAGCCAACTGTCGTTATAAAAGCTAGAGGGAAAAGCATCACAAGGGCAGTAGATGTAGCTCAAATAATAGTGAAAAGAATGAATACATTGGGTTATAGAGTAGAAAAAGTGAAGTTAGGTTCGGATGTTCTAACCGGCACTGACGATGATAAACCTAGAAATGTCTCTACAATAGAGGTATCGGTTTCAAGATCAAAGTAAATTTTTGCCACTTTTTCAGCAAAGTCTAATCGTATAATTTTTCGAATATTTAATAATTACCTGAAAAGTATAATATTATGACGATACTTAACAGATATTTACAAAAATCCATCGGAAAGATTTTGTTTTCTATGGTTCTTGTTATATTCATGTTTCACATAAATCAGTTAGTGAGTAAGGATCTCTTTATTTTTGGTTTCTTTCACGAAAGCCAAAGTCAATCCATGCTAACATATACAGATAGCAAATTTCATTTCACAATTAATTATCCCGCTAACTGGGAAAAGTCTGTAAAGATTAACAATGAAATAATTTTCATTGCCCCTAAGGATCAAGATTCAGTTAGCAGTCCTGCTGGCCTTGTTATTAAAGTAGTCCCCACGCCAGGAAAGAACATATCGGCCGATTCTGCATCAAAAGAAATAATATCGCAAATTCAAAAAGAACACAAAGATTTCACAATGGAAGCTTCTGATACTTTAACTGTGGACGGGAAGAAGGCTGTAAAAGTAGTTTTTACAGCAACAGACAGCAAATTACAAAATCGCAAGGCAATGCAAATTGTGTTTTCCAATTATGAGAATATTTATATTCTGACATACAAAGCTTCTTTAGATAAATACAATATCTTTGAAGATACGGCAAATGATATGACAAAGTCATTTAAATTCTTGCCAAAATAACAAGTAATAATTGCTTAGTGCACTGATATTATCAGCACACTAAGCATGTTCCCCTTCGGTTTGGTCGATGTAACTACCAATAAATATAAATCATATTTAAACTTATCAATTTTGAAACTAATTAGTCATATAGATAAAATCCCAGGAACTTTGTGCCAGGTTTTTTTATGGACTAAAATTGATTGACCGACCATACAAACATACCCCAATACAATTTATGATGCCTCCTGGACCCAAATAAATTCAAAAATCATTCAAGCGATTGAGTTCAGAATTCTAAACATTAGATACCTTGTATCAGGTTCATTAAGAAAAAGGTTTTAGATTGGAATTTACCATCATTGGATAAAAAATCCGATATAATTTTTTCATAATACTCATGGAAGAAGCAACGGAAATAATCTGAGTATTCAATCCATTTACTAATGGTATAAATATCGACTTGTCGTGTTGTTCCAAACTTCCATAATAAATTTGCATATTTTCGGCCTATTTAAATCAGAAAAATTTGATCCTTTAGTGACAAGAACAATAAATAGGAAAAAAGGAATACTTTTTTATAAAATATAACAGGTAGAAATAGGGTATTGAAAATCAGAAGAGTTGAGCTAATATTGATTGTATTGGTTGTCGTTGTTTCAGCGGTTGTTATTTACAATGTTTTGATTTCTGTACCGTTCAAAGACTATTCGCTGGATGTAGATGCGTTGAAGGATCCGGAGTCCCTGTTGGTCAATTCTCGAGTAGTCTTAAAAAATAATGGTAAAATGGCTCTAAACGATATATACATAGTATATGATAATAATAAAAATTTGACTGAAAATTTATTAAGGATTGAACCTGGTCAGACCATAATTTTATCTCCTCCGCAGGGGGCATTGCTCAAAAGCGTTTCTGTATTTACTGGAGAAGGGATTAGTATCGAAAAAGGTTTTAGGTCCCCTATTAAGATGCCTGGCATGATAGGATCATAAAAATTGCCAAAGTCCGATACGTACTTCTAAGATCACAAGTTACTTAGGTCGTATGCTGAATTAATTTTAATCAATTCATCATAGTGGTTGGACTCTAAGTTTTTTACCAACAATGATCCATCGTTGTATATTTTTATTATTTCTCCAGTAAATTTATTGCCACCTATCGAAAATCTGTATTTCAAATGTTTCTGTGATTCCATTATCTTAATCTTGTAATAGGTTGTTAATTCCTCGGCGAACACACTTGAGTTTAACTTTGGAAATGCATCATTAATTCTTTTTAAGAAAAACTGAATAAAATCATGATTGGAAATTTCAATATTTTGATTTTCATATTTAATAGTTGTAATATCATAATCATAAAGCCCGTTATTTATATCTTTGATTAAAAGTTTGGTAGAATCCAAATCATTGTTGGAATTCATTCCAATCCCGATAATTACTTGTTTTATACGATCACTCTCGACTTCAGCATCCAACAATATACCTGCAACCTTCTTGCCGTTGACCAAAATATCATTTGGCCATTTGACCATCGTATTTAATTTGGTATGACTTTCCAAGGTCTGACAAAGCAATTTAGTAACCAATATAAGTATACGAAACAGTTCAAGAGTTTTCAGATTAGTCTCCAGTGCCAAAGACATCCAAATTCCCCCTATTGGAGATGCCCAATTAGGACCCTTCCTCCCTTTACCGCCAGTCTGAAAATCACTAATTATTACTGACGGATAAAAATCATCACTATCTTTTAATAATTCATATGCGAAATCTTGAGTGGATTTTACACTATCAAAATAAAAGAATTGCTTAAAAATAAAAGAATTGTCTGACGAATTGATGAGATTAGAAATGAACCTGAATTTATCCTTGTCAGAACACAAAATTTTTATCACTTTACTCTGGCCTGTCCTATGTCGGGTATAAAAATGCAAAGATAATGCCTACAATTAGGGAAATCCCATAAAACCTGGAAAAGAGCACCGTATTAGCCATTATGTTTATGTAATAGTCATCATTAAGACGTTTAAATTTGTAGAGAAAATTTTTGAATCTGTATAGTATTAGTCCTATATATGGTATAAGCAAAATACAAGGAATAATTGTAAAAAAACTATTTATCAAAGTTGTAAAGAACCCAAGAGTCAAGAGATAAATTCCAACAATTAATCCAATGGTAAACATGAGAATGAATAGATTGCTCCTTTTTTCGAAAATAATGGCCAAAGTCTTCCGTCCCATTTGCCTATCTGGAACTATGTCGGGAATTGAATTTATGAATAAAACCAAAGAAGATAACAAACCAATTATGCTCCCAAGTATAATTGATTCTAAACTAATAACTGTGTTTTGAACATAAAATGTCCCAACCACTATTAAAGCTCCTTTAGCCCCTACAAATAATTCCCCCAATCCCAAATTAACTAATTTACTTGAATAGAGAACTATTGATAGGGCAGCGAATAATAGTATGATAGCGATAATAAATCCTTTAAAGTAAACAAAAATACCACCTATGATCAATCCTAAAATTAGAAATGATATGCCTGCAAAATAAACATGGCTGGGTTTCAGAAGACCTTGCGGCAATACCCCCGTTCCGCCACTAAATTTTGTTTTTTTTGTTCTCAAGTCTATACCTCTTTTAAAATCCCAATAGTCATTTAGCAAATCAACGCTAGAATGAAGGCAAAAAATTCCAATATACGTTAAGACCGAAGATATTAAACTAAAATTTTGGGGTTGATACCATATTGTCAGTGAAAGCCCACAAGTAACAGCGATAGCCGAGGCAGTAAGAAATCTGAACCTTATCGCCCTCAACCATATATCTAGTTTAAAAATCATCCTATGTTGCGAATAGATATTTTGGTCAATTCATTGATCAGATTTACTCAACACATTCATCATTGTATGATATTCTACTTCGTTTAAAGGCGGGTATTTAGATATCAAAGTGTTCTCTTTTGTATGATTGGTTTTCTTTTGTCCTATTAAAGGGGCGGCAATCCCCGGTGTCGATCGGGCAAATTGTAATAGTTTTAGGGACATCGTCGGAAGACTGTCTAGAGGCGATTTGTCTAGTTCTGTCTGAAGAAGTTTGCCTTGGTAGAGAGGAACACTAGTAAAAACATGTATTCCGTATTTTTGGGCAGCTTCCAAAAGAGTTAATTTATTGGTGGTTTCAGTAGGTTGATTTCTAAATGTGTAGGGTTCATTAAGATACATATTAAAAGGTAATTGAATAAATTTGAAACCGTTCCTACTGCCACCTACATCGTTGGCTATATCGACAACCTCTTTTAATGATAGGTAGCCCTTACTATTTTCTTTTGATGTAAAGCAATTCCAAGTAGCCATCCCATAAAAATTAATTTTACCTTTCTGTCTGAAATCCTCATATAACTGGAAAACTCGAGACAACATCTCATAATATGTCGATCTATCTACTACGTCATGCCAACTTTCGAATGAATTATGAATATAAATCAAATCGATCATATTAATTCCCATATTACATAACGACTTATCGATACATTTAGAAATATACTTTGGATTCATGATATGATACGAAGGACTTAAGTCAGAACGAGATATGGTATTATTATTGAGAAACATTAATTCTAAATAATTATCAATGTCTATCTTGCTCAAATCCCCATCATTAGTTACATATCCATTTTTAGTACAAATAAATACATTTTCTCTATCAATGACCTCTTCTTCAATCAATCTGTTTATAGCTCTGCCTATACATTTCTCAGATAGCATTGAACGGTAATTAATTGAAGTATCAATTACATTAATGCCCCCTTCCTTAACGCTGTAATAAAGAGACTTTTCAAGGTCATCATTGTCCTGTGCGGAGAGGTTTCCAAGATAAGTACCCATTCCTACCGATGAAAGTTTTAAATTTTCAATATTTTTAAAATGAGATCTATTTGCACCCTTTTTTATAGCGTAATCCATATACTCTGTTGTGCCCTTGGGTGTTGCAAAACCCGAGTAAAATTTCCTTTGAAATGACACATCCTAGTTAGATTTAGCTACGAATTTAAAATTATCTATGTCTAACCAAATAATCATACTAAAAGGCTGATTAATCTATTGTTTTACTAATTCGATTGTGAAATCTGTTGGGTTAAGTTCTATGCCACATGATGAGCATCTATTCATCGTATTTCTTAGAATATCCTTGATAGGTTTTACGTTTATCATATGTTTGATTTTGCTTCCGCACTGGTAGCAAAATATCTCAATAATCGGACAAGACATCAATTTAATTAAATTTGGAGCTTATAAATTACGATGTGGTTAGCTAACGTTGACTGAATGATTAAATAAATCCAAAATAATGAAGCTGAATTAAATGGTCAGGAAATAATAAATACCTAGGTATTTTTTTTTTAAATGTGCCAGTAGACCCTGTATGTGGAATTGAACTAAGCGAAGATCTAGCAACGATCCTTGATTATAACGATAAAAAAATATATTTTTGTTGTGAAGGGTGCAAGAAAATATTTCAAAAGAAGCCAAAAAAGTATTCAAAATAATAAAATTTTATTGAACAACCCTGGTCATAAATATTGTATGAAAGCGGCCGTGCTTGTTAAAAACAAAGTAGAATTGGTAGATTTAGATTTACCCAAAGTTGGTAATGATGAAGTTCTTGTGTGTATGAAGGTGTGTGGAATTTGTGGCTCTGATTTGGAAAAGGTTTTTGGAAAGTATGGGATGAAATCTTCAAGAATTGGCCACGAACCTGCAGGTGAAATTGTTAAATTAGGAGCAAATATTAAGGATTTCAAAAAAGGCGATCGAGTTTTTGTTCACCATCATGTACCATGTTATTCATGCCATTTTTGTTATAACGATGATTTCACAATGTGTGAAAAATATCAATCGAGTAATATTGATCCATGTGGGCTCTCAGAGTTCATACTTGTACCACATTGGAATCTTTCTAAAGGAGGACTGATTAGACTTCCTGACAATATTAATTTTAACCAAGCTGCGTTGATTGAGCCAATTGCATGCTGCCTGCGGTCTTTAAATAAGGTAAACTTAAAGAAGGCAGATACTATTGTAATATTTGGTGCCGGACCAACTGGTTTGATGCATATGATCTTGGCAAGGTTTTTTGGCGCTTCAAAGATATTACTTGTCGATGTTAATAGTTTTAGGCTAGATTTTGCCAAGAAAATTGATCAGCAGGTTGAAGTCATAAATATGGCTAATATGCCTGAAGGTGAATTCAAAAGGAAATCTCTAAAATTTCTTGGGAAAGTAGGGTCAGATGTATCAATTATTTCCACAAGCAGCATTAACGCATTCATTCAATCCTTAAGTATAACACGCAAGGGGGGGACGATTTCTCTTTTTGGTGTACCACCTAAGGATACCGAAGTCAAAATAGATTTGAATATGATATATTCCAAAGAATTAAAGATCTTACCAAGCTACGCTGCATCTGAAAAGGAAATACATCAAACCATCGCTCTAATGGAAGCCAAGATCATAAATTTCGAACCATTAATTACTCACAAGTTTCCGTTACGGGATTCTTACAAAGCATTAATGCATGCCCATCAAGCTAAAGACTCGATGAAGATTATCATTACAGCGGAGTAATCTTTATCAATATTTTTATAGCATTTCAATAAACTACAACAAGTATTCAAAATGGATTGGGGAATGAAAAACAGATTTTCTAGAATAATAAAGCCCGGTAATGGTCGTTGTGTGATGTTGGCGGTAGACCATGGCTATTTTTTAGGTCCCACCGAGAGACTTGAAAATCCAGCCGAAACCATTAGTCCATTATTGAGTTATGCAGATTCATTAATGCTCACGCGTGGTGTATTGAGAACATCTGTAATTCCTGAAAGTAACACACCAATCGTATTGAGGGTATCAGGTGGTTCCAGTATAATAGGAGAAGACCTTTCCAAAGAGACTATAGTTACCTCTATAGAAGAGGCTATTAGACTAAATGCATCATGTCTAGCACTATCTATTTTTGTTGGGAGTAAATATGAATTTCAAACTCTAAAGAATCTTTCAAAATTGGTTAATGAGGGCGAGAAATATGGTATACCAGTTTTGGCAGTCACAGCAGTCGGTAAAGAAATGGCAAGAGATTCTCGTTATTTAGGTTTAGCATGTCGGATTGCAGCTGAACTTGGAGCTCATGTGGTAAAAACTTATCATTGCCATGATTTTGATAAGGTGGTTGAAGGGTGTCCGGTACCTGTAATTATTGCAGGCGGGAAAAAGCTTGCAGAGAGGGATGCACTACAATTGACCTTTGATGCAATCAAAGATGGAGCTTCAGGGGTGGATATGGGCAGAAACATATGGCAATCCGAGAATCCGGTCGAAATGATAAAGGCAGTTAGAGCTATTGTTCATGAAAATTCCACAGTAAAAGAGGCCTATGACCAATATAGCAGCATATCCCCATGACAGATTAAATTAGAAAAAATCAAGGAATAAAACAGTATCGATTTAATACGTTAAATCCACGTTAGTACTGAACTATAGTTACGTTGATTCCTAAAAAAATTTATAAATTAACTTTGTTTATAAATAATGAATGGGATTAATTAAAACAATAAATTATGAAATGGCAAATAGAAAAATATTTCATGTTAAAGGTTTTTTACTATTATAATTTTAGATTTTATCAATAGGAGTTGTATCAATCATGAGTGAAATGTCTGGTGCCGCAGCCTTGATGGCCGCGTTAGAAAAAGAAAAGGTAGAATACATATTTGGCCTTCCTGGTGGAGCAAATCTGCCAATATACGATGCTTTGGTAGATTCTAAAATTAGACATATTTTGGTCCGGCATGAGCAATCTGCAGCACATATGGCTGATGGTTATGCCCGCATCAAGAGGAAGGCAGGGGTGTGTTTCGCAACTTCAGGTCCCGGTGCCACAAATCTTGTTACCGGTATAGCCACAGCATATGCGGATTCATCTCCGATTATAGCAGTGACTGGCCAAGTTGCCTTACCCATGATCGGCAAAGATGCGTTCCAGGAGACAGACATTATTGGTGTTACTAACCCATGCACTAAATATGCATTTCAGCCAAGAGTTGCAAGCGAGATACCTGAAATGGTTAAAAAATCATTTTACATAGCAGAAAGTGGCAGACCTGGTCCAGTATTATTAGACATACCCAAAGATGTGCAGCAACAGGTAACGAAGATGGATTTCCCTGAATATATCAAGGTCAGAGGATACAATCCTATAGTTGATGCAGATTTATCGGAGATAAATAAGGCCTGTGAAATGATACTGAAAGCTGAAAAGCCCATGATAATGGCTGGCGGAGGAGTAATTCTTTCTGGCGCTTTCTCCGAATTACAGACTTTAGCAGAGTTACTCTCAATACCAGTGGTTACTACTTTCAAGGGTAAGGGAGCATTTCCTGAGAATCACCCGTTGGCACTTGGTCCTATAGGTATGCATGGACATGCCGAAGCTAATAAAATGGTACAAGAAGCAGACTGCATACTTGCGATAGGAGCTAGGTTTTCTGACAGGACTGTGGGTAGATTTGATGAATTCGGCAAGGATATTAACGTGATACATTTTGATGTTGACCCGGCTGAAATTGGTAAGAACAAATCCGTGAACGCTGCTGTAATTGGAGATGTTAAATCATCATTAAGGAGTCTCATAAAGTTAATCCCAAAAAATTTCAGAACCAACGAAGAAATGTCCAAATTATGGTTAGGACGGAAAAGGGAATTAGTTAATTATTATGAAGATAGTATCAAGGATTATTCTCGAGAAATTACCGCCAAGAAAGCATTAAAGAAGTTACGCGAGATTTTGCCTGCAGATGGAATTGTAACCACCGAGGTGGGACAATGTCAAATGTGGGCATCGTTGCACTTTGATGTTATTTCTCCTGGGACATTTTTTAGCTCTACTGGTTTAGGGACAATGGGATTTGGATTTCCTGCCTCCATCGGAGCGAAAGCAGCGAGAATTGATGTACCGGTAGTAGATATTGCAGGGGATGGATCATTTAGTATGACTGAAAATTCACTCGCAGTTTCGGTGTTGGAAGAATTACCAGTCATTGTATTCTTACTTAATAATCAAATGTTAGGGATGGTTGCACAGTGGCAGAGAACTTTTTATAACAGGAGGTATAGTGGCGTACATCAAAAGAATTGTCCTGACTACTGCAAATTGGCAGAATCATATGGTGCGCAAGCACATAGGGTGAGTTCAATGGATGAATTAGACAAGGCGCTTAAAGTTGCCGTTAAATCAGATATAGCTACCGTTATCGACATTCCAATAGATCCGGATGAAGATGTATACCCGTTTGTGGCACCAGGAACTGGGCTTAAAGACATGATTATTGGAGCATGATAGAGTATGCAAAAAAATAAGAACACAATTTTTGATGAAGATAATGAAAACAAGATGTATATTCTATCAGTCATTGTCGAAAATAAACCTGGAGTCCTTTTTAGAATCACCAATCTATTTAGGTCCCGGAACTTCAATATCGAAAGCATTACTGTAGGTATCACCGAGAAACCGGACTTATCGAGGATGACTATAACTACGGTATCAGATGTTAAAACATTAGAGCAATTAGTTAAGCAATTACAAAAGTTGATTGATGTTATCCAGATTAATGTCCTAAATAAGGAGAACGCAGTTTACAGAGAGTTGGCACTGATCAAGATGAACGCGAAAGATCCCACTACAAGGATAGAAATTGCAAATTTTGCTACTATATATAGGGGTAACATAATGGACATTAGTAACGAAACTATTACTGTAGAAATAATCGGGACTCCAGACAAGATTGATGCATTCAAAAATCTTGTTTCAAGTTATGGTATAATCCAAGTGGCAAGAACAGGTGTTTCTGCATTACCCAGGGGAGCTGTAAATGACGACCTCTGACATCAAAAAGAAAATCAGAATTTTTGATACTACCTTGAGAGACGGTGAGCAGACACCTGGTGTAACGGTTTCTCCGGATCAAAAATTAGAAATAGCAATGAAGTTGGATGAATTGGGAGTAGATACAATTGAGGCTGGGTTTCCCGTAGTCTCTCCAGGAGAAGTGGAAGCCATAAAAAAAATAATCAAACAAGGATTAAATGCCGAAGTCTGTGGTTTAGCGCGCACCACGCAAAATGATATTGATATTGCAATCAAAAGTGATCTAAAGTATATTCATACATTCATTGCAACATCTGATATACACTTACAGTACAAATTAAAGATGACAAGGGAACAAGTGTTGGAAAAGGCAATTTATGCCGTAGAATATGCAAAAAAGCATGGATTGGTAGTAGAATTTTCCGCCGAGGATGCCACTCGATCTGACATACAATTTTTAAATAAAATATTCAAATCAGTTGCAGAAGCTGGCGCCGACAGGATCGACATTCCCGACACCGTAGGCTATTCAACACCACAGTACATATCAAAATTAGTAGCAGGTGTAGCAGAGGTAACTGGATTGCCTGTTAGTGTACATTGTCATAATGATTTTGGATTGGCTGTTGCAAATTCGATAGCCGGATTTCAGGCAGGTGCTGCTTGTGCACATGTGACCATAAACGGATTAGGCGAGAGAGCAGGAAATGCTGCATTAGAAGAATTGGTAATGGCATGTCAGTGCCTTTATCAGATACCACATAATATCAAAACCGAACAATTGTATGATGTTTCAAAGTTTGTTTCTAGTGCTATGGGAATTATAGTGCAACCCAATAAAGCCATAATAGGGGAGAATGCCTTTGGACATGAATCAGGCATACATACGCATGGAATTATTAATAATCCTTTGACCTACGAGCCCATCAGCCCTGATTTAGTCGGTAGAAAGAGGTGGATGCAAGCCGGCAAACATGCTGGTGCACATGGTATCAAAGCAATCCTCGATGAGTTTGGAATTACAGCTTCGGATTTACAACTTAAGGAAATTGTCGAAAAACAGAAATTGATTGCAGATGGTGGAAAATCTATAACTACCTCTGATTTGTTATCTATAGCCTCTGAGGTCTTAAAGAACAAGAAATTTGATGAAAATTTTAAACTTAATGATTTTCACATAGTAACTGGATTACATATTATTCCAACCGCTGTGGTTAAACTTAATATTCATGGCAAAGATTTTATCGCGTCAGAGACAGGTGTTGGACCAGTTGATTCAGCATTAAAGGCCATACAGACTATTGCCCATGGTATTGCAAACATCAAGATAAGAGAATATAAGCTTGATTCAATTACCGGAGGCTCCGATGCATTGGCGGAAGTATCAGTAAAAGTAGAAGACAAGGAAGGAAACATCATTTCTGCTAGAAAATCAGGAGCAGATATTGTCGTGGCATCTGTTCAGGCGATGATTGATGCTATAAATACAACAATGTTAAAAAAGATGATTCAAAATGGAGAGCCTACCAAATAACACCATTGTTGAACATGAGAGAAATATGAATGACTACATATAATATATCACTTCTTGAGGGCGATGGTATTGGTCCTGAGTTATCAGAATGCGTATACGATGTTTTAGAGTGTATACATGACAAGTCAACGTCTCTAAAGTTCAACATTTCAAGAGTAGAAGCAGGTGATAATGCTAAATTAAAGCATAGCAAACCCCTCCCAGATGAAACCTTTGAAAGGATTAAAAACTCTCAAGCCTGCCTGAAATCTCCGGTTGGAGAATCAGCTGCGGACGTTGTACTCGTATTGAGGAGATATTTTGATTTATACGCTAATGTAAGACCATCCAAAAACTATCCAAATATTTCATCTATATCAAAAGATGTTGACTTAATTACCGTCAGGGAGAATACAGAGGATTTGTACTTGGGGTGGGAATTTTATGCAGACGATGATACAGTCATATCCCTAAGGAAGATTAGCAGGGCTGCATCCAGACGTATTGCGGAGCATGCATTTGAAATCGCAAATTCAAGAAAAGGAAGGAAAGTAACAATAGTTCACAAATCAAATGTGCTAAGAATGAGCGATAGGCTTTTTATCGATACTTCAAAAGAAGTAGCTAAAGAATATCCGGATATCGAATTTGAAGAAATGTACGTTGATGCTTGTGCTATGGAGTTAATTAGGAATCCAAATCGATTTGACACTATTTTAACCACCAATTTATTTGGAGATATTATTTCAGATGAAGCTGCACAAGTTACTGGAAGTATTGGATTAGCTCCTGCCGCAAATATTGGAAATAACTTTGGAATGTTTGAACCGGTTCATGGAGCTGCTTTTGATATAGCAGGAAAGAACGTAGCTAACCCTACATCATTCATACTTGCACTCAAGATGATGTTTGACTGGTTGGGTGAGAAATACCAAGATAGCAATTTGACAGTTCAATCAATCAAAATAGAGAAAGCAGTTGATGATTTATTCACTCAAAATATCAAAACAATAGATATAGGCGGTAAGTTGTCAACAAAAGAATTTAACAACAAATTCATTAGCCTATTGACGGACCTTGGATATGACTGAGGCACGATAAGTATAATCTATTGAGGATATACCAAGTCTAAAAGATTTTTCAATATTCTGGCGGTAGCCCCCCAGATCAAATATCCATCCACAAAAAATTTAAGCATCTTATTATCTCTACTTGAATGCTCCTCATCGACAGCCATGCAATCACGTAAAATTTCAAGGGGTATTTCAATTACTTGTTCTACTTCTTCATTAGGTTCAAAGGAAAATGATATTTTATCAAGTATCACAATAAACGGATAGATGAGTATCTTGGTTGTATAGGTATTTGTGGGAGTGAGACATCCAATTATTTTTTCTTTTTGAATTGAGAGACCTATCTCTTCATAAGTCTCTCTTATTGCGGTTTCTATGATAGAATGATCTTGTTCGGAAACTCTACCTCCTGGAAAGGAAATTTCCCCTGCATGATTTCTTAAATTTGAACCTCTTTTTGTGAATATAATCGTTGGAGTATATTCAAGATTAAAATGAATTATAACAAGTACGCTTGATGGTACCGTGTTGGGGTCACCTCCTCCTTCTAAATTAGTATTTTTAAAATCAAATAAGGTCTTGCTTTTCTCCTGGACAATTTCTATGAATTCTTTTTCAGAAATCAAAACTACGAACTATGATAATAATATTATCTAAAAAACCTTTTTTTACCGTAATCTTACTCATTTAACTAAACTATAAAATGAATATAATTTATGAATTAAACCCTCCAAAAATACTAAATAGTTATAGGATCGATATTGCACTGCTAAACCAGGAATTGCTAAAGTTTTTGAACAGGGCAAGAATTATTTCTAATTTCACAAAATACATACATATAACCGATTCTGTACTTGGTATTCCCAGATTTTCGAGTATTCATGCAACTCAGATGATAATGAACAATCTAACCAAGTTAGACTTGAACATAAGCTGTAGTGTAAGGACAAGAGATAGAAACATGAATTCTATTATACAAATGGTAACGGATGCGGTAATGTTGAAAATTAGTGGTCTTTTATTTATTCAAGGCGATAAACCTGCCTTTGAGGAATCCGAAAAAGCACCCTCACTTTCAAATCCGACAGATGTAGTTAAGCTTTTAACTTCCATAGGATTTGACAAATTAATAGATCTTGATTTATCCATACCAAACAAGATTTCAAATCAGAAAGTATTCCAGAAAAAGGTAAATTCAAAGCCCCATAAATTTATCACACAATCAATAAATTCGATTCAGGAAATCAGGGATTTAAAAGATCTCATAAAACCCAATAATATCCAACTTATTCCTTGCATTATGGTACCTTCGGTCAAAAATGAAAGAGCAGCTGCCATGATTGGTTTGGATTGGAGCGAATATCAAGATAACTTTCTAGGATTCTTAAAAGAAGTTTATCAAGAAACGGATTATATCCTAATTACCTCGCCTAATAGTTTTGATGAAGGAATCGAGGTTTTGAAGAAAATAGTTTAGTATTGCAAAAGCCTATTATATTGTTCTTTTGTGTTGAGTTATTTCACTCTTTAATTCATCAAGGACCAGTCTGTTGTACTCAAATAAATTAGAATCTTCAGTTAACCTAGGTCTCCTATAATCGATTTCAATCTCCTTCTTAACGCGAGCTGGTCTCTTTGTGAATACCACAACCCTGTCACCGAGGCATATTGATTCAGATATATTGTGAGTTACAAATATTATTGTCTTTCTAGTCTTAGCCCATATCAATTGAAGTTCAACTAATAGAAGATCACGAGTCTGTGAATCAAGTGCAGCAAAGGGTTCGTCCATGAGCAGTATGTCAGGATCCATTACTAAAGCACGTGCAATAGCGACTCTCTGTTTCATACCACCTGATAGCTGATATGTATAAGATTTAGAGAATTTGCTCAAATCCATCATTTCAAGGTAATGTAATGCAATTTTGTTTCGTTTCTCTTTTTCAACTCCAACCATTTTTAATCCAAATTCGACATTGTCGATAACGGTTAACCATGGGAATAAAGCATTCTCTTGAAAAACCATAATGCGATCTGGGCCAGTTTCAAACACAGATTGTCCGTTAAGTACCAATTCTCCTTCAGTTGGCTTTTCTAAACCCGCAATTATATTAAGGATAGTAGATTTACCACACCCAGATGGACCCACAAAACACACAAATTGGCCCTCTTCAATTGATAAATTTACATTATCTACAGCTAAAACCCTTCTCCTTTCACCTGAAGACGAATTCACTGAAAAGGATTTAGTTATATTTTTCAATTCCAATTTACTCAAATAAACTAAAGTACTATGGAATTTAGATAATATAATTTAATCAGCGAAGGCTAATCCTCCTTTTGTAAGCAATTCTAGATATTGCTGGTTATTTATGAAATCTTTCGCCTAGTAACCTTTTTTAAGAATCTGATGAATGATCTGATCATAGTTAATTTGAAAAAAAAAATTGTTTTAGATACCAGTATCATACTAGATGGCGATATAAGTCAGAAAATTGAAAATAAAGATATTGATGAAAATTTTGAAATAATAATTCCCCGCGCTGCAATTGATGAGCTGCAGTCGCAAGCTTGTAAACAAAAGGAACATGGATTCATAGGACTCGCAGAACTAAGAAATATTAGAGAAAAATGTAGTGAAAATAATATTTTGGTCAGAATTTACGGAGAAAAACCCAATTTAGAAGATATAAAACTAGCCAAGAATGGGAGAATAGATGCTCTTATTATTGACATAGCTGAGAAAGAAAATGCGACATTATTTACTGCTGATTACATACAACATTTAACTGCCAACGCTACTGGAATATCAAGTGTACATATACGATCTCCAGTCTCGGCATCTTTTAATATAGAAAATTACTTTGACGATAGATCAATGAGTGTTCATTTGATAGAGGGAGTAGAACCATTAGCAAAGAAAGGTACTCCAGGAGAATTTACATTAGAGAAAATATCGGACAATAAATTGGATAAACAAACTTTAAATCAAATTATGAATTTCCTGTTCTCTACCGAAAACAATAAAAAAATATCAAATATAGAAATTTCTTTTGACGGATGTTACGTGGTAATGTACAAGAATTTGAGAATTGTCATAACTCAACCTCCCGTGTCAAATAAAATAGAAATTACTGCAGTCAGGCCGATAAAGAAATTGTCCTTGCAAGACTATCAATTGGACACAAATTTAGTAGATAGACTGTCAAAGGAGGCAGAGGGAATCTTGATAGCAGGCAGACCTGGTTCTGGCAAAAGTACATTTGCAAGTAGTATTGCAGAACATTACGTCCAAAACAATAAACTCGTCAAGACCCTTGAATCACCTAGAGA
>JACDCB010000184.1 GCA_013694585.1 Candidatus Nitrosopumilus sp.
CTGCTTTACTTAAACAAGAATATCCTCAGAAAGTGATATCAAACAAAAACAACAATAATCATCTTTACTTTTCGAATTCTAACAAACAGTATACTGGGAAGAATATTCATCTTGTGGGAAGGTTGTGTGATACTTTGGATGTATTTCCTACCTCGAAACTATCCGACTTATCTTATGCGAACATTGGAAATTATATTTTGTTTTATAATGTGGGTGCCTATTCTCTAGTGTTTAATATGCCCTTTCATTGTCAAACTAAACCTCCCGTTCTGATGAAAACTTGTGAGGGTGATATAAAATTAATAAGAAAAGGTACTTCTTATAAGGATCTTTATGAAGAAGAAGGCGGCTTAATTCCATAACTTTTTTGTATGATTCAAATATCATATTGTATTGACTTTGATAAATTATACTAGAGTCCATATTTTTGTAAGTGGAAAGGTACAAGGGGTATATTATCGTCAAAACACTGCACAAAAGGCACAGGAGCTAGGCATTGTTGGTTGGGTTAGAAATTTATCAGATGGCCGGGTAGAATCTGTAATGGAGGGTTTGGATGTCAATATTGATAAAATGCTTAGTTGGTGTAAGTCGGGACCTAAAGATGCCCTAGTGACAGATGTTAAGATTATAAATGAGGAATATAAGAAGGAGTTTTCTACTTTTGATATCGTCAAAACACTTTAGATGTTAGATGTTTCTCTGGCCAGTAATGCTTTTAGTTTTAAATTTTAGAATATTGTTACTATTTTCTTTTCCAATATCGAATATTAACATTATGGTCTTACTAATATATTATTTTTCTCTAGGTATTTTTTAACCTCTTTTAGCTTTGCCTTATTGAAATGGAACAGAGATGCTGCCAATGCTGCATCGACCTCTGTTTTTTTATACACTTTTAGTATATCATCAACCGAACCGCATCCTCCTGAGGCTATAACAGGTATGTTTATTTTATCGCAAATCGAATTAATTAATTCAATATCGTATCCATTTTCTGTCCCGTCTGTATCTATACTTGTCAAAAGTATTTCTCCTGCCCCCAACTTTTCAACTTTTTTAGCCCATTCGATCGCATCAATTCCTGTAGATTTCTTTCCACCGAAGATTTTAATTTCAAACCAATATTTTTTTTCATCTTTGGAAAAAAAATATTTTCCACCTTGATCATAGTTTCTTTTTACATCTAAGGCAACTACTATACACTGCTTTCCAAAAATACACATCAATTCTTGGATCAATTCCGGATCTACTACTGCTGCGGTATTTATTGAAACCCTGTCCGCACCACTCAGTAGTAGATTACGTGCATCTTCTAATGTCTTTATGCCGCCTCCTACCGTAAAGGGTATGTTTATTACACTAGCTACATTTTTTACAATATCTTTCATTGTTTTGCGATGTTCCTCAGCAGCAGTAATATCTAAAAATATTAATTCATCGGCGCCTTCGTCGCTATATTGTTTGGCTAATTTGACAGGATCTCCAGCATCTTTCAGCTCCTTAAAGTTAATACCTTTTACAACTCTACCTTTGTTTACATCCAGACAGGGAATGATTCTTTTTGCCACTGCCATATTAAATCAATTCTTGAACATGTTCTATTTTCAATTTCTCGTCATACAGTGCTTTCCCTAAGATTACTGCATAACAATTAACGTTCCTTAACTTTAATATATCTATGATGTTGCTGACTCCTCCGCTAGAAACTATTTTTATATCTTTAAAGGTATTATTTATTTTGATTAGTGTTTCTATATCTGGACCTTCTAAAGTACCATCTTTGTCAATGTTTGTCAGCAAGAACTCATTAATACCTAGTTCTTTGTAAAACCTGATGGCATCAAATAATTTTATACCTGAAAATTCCTTCCATCCAGAGATCATTACATTTTCTTTATTATGATCTACAGAAATTATAATCCGATTTAGTCTTTTCTTTGATATCTTTTGTATTATCTCAGGTTGTTTGAAAGCAAATGTTCCTATGACAACCTTTATTGGCTTTTTGATGTCTAATAATCTATTTATACTGTTAATAGTTCGGATACCGCCTGCAACCTGTACTGGAATGTTTACCGAATCAATGATCTTTAATATTATTTCGCTATTGTTCTTTCCTATATTCAAAGCTGCATTTAGATCAACTAAGTGTAACATATCAACCCCTTCGGATTCCCATTTTTTTGCTACTTCTAATGGGTTGTCATCATACACGGTTTTATTTTCTAATTTACCATTAACCAATCTGACTACTTGGCCATCTAATAGATCAATTGCTGCGATGCTTTTCATTTTCATCGTTTACAGATATTTATAAAGTTTTTAATCATTTTTTCGCCAATTGTACTTGATTTTTCTGGATGAAACTGTGTACAATAAATACTGTTAATTTCTATTGAGGCGGGGATGTGTACTCCGTAATTCGATCTTGATGTTATTATGTCGCTATTCTTAGGTGTAGTATAATAAGAATGTACAAAATAAACCCAAGATTTATTTGGTATTCCTTCAAATAATTTACTTTTTTTGTCTGTTATCTCCAAACTATTCCATCCTATATGAGGGATTTTTACCAAGTTTTTGGGAAGGGACAACACTTCTCCCTCAATTATGTCAAGTCCTGCTAATTGTCCCTCTTCACTTTTCTCAAATAACATCTCCATTCCCAAGCATATTCCCAAGACTGGAATATTTTTTTCCATAAATCGGGAGAATCCCGCTTTACATTTGTTTATTGAAATAATTGCTGGATCAAAATTTCCAACACCAGGCAATACTATTCCATCCACCTCTGTTGATTCTTCAAAATCATTTATAATTGATACCTGTGCTCCGTTTCTTTGCAAGGATGATTGAAGACTAAAAATGTTTCCGGCTCCATAATCAAAAATTGATATTTTCACCATATACTACATCATCCCTTTGGTAGTAGGACCTCCTTCGCTATTTGGATCAATCCCGATGGCGTTCCTTAATGCGACTGCGGTGGCTTTTATGGCCGACTCGATTTTATGGTGATCGTTTGTTCCATATTGTACGATAATGTGCATACAACAATTAATATTTCCAATAAATGATTGAAAAAAATGAATAATATCTTCTTGCGAAATATTTTCAATCTTTTCTCTTTCTAATTTCATGTCGATGTAACTATATTGTCTCTTAATTAGATCTACAGCGACGCTCGAAACGGATTCATCCATTGGAACTGTGGCATTTCCAAAACGATTAATGCTCTCTCTCTTGCCTAGGGCCTTATCAATGGCTTGGCCTAATACGATACCTGTATCTTCTATTAGATGATGCTTAATACCGTCTTCACTTTTAGCTTCCAAATCAATGTCAATCTTACTGTGTTTTGAAAAAGATACTACAATATGATTTAAAAAATCAATTCCTGTATTAACGTTTGAATTTCCTTTTCCGTCTAAATTAATTTTAGTCACGATATTTACTTCCTTCGTCCTTCTTTCCATTTCACACGTACGTTGATGACCTTCTATAATCACTATGTGCTTTTAATTTTTTGTATTATTTAATATATTTGGTAAATCGTTTACATTTTTAATGATTACATCTGCATTACTTGATTCTAGTAGTTTCTTCTTATCCATTGATCCCTTGTTATTTTCTCCATCACCATAGACTCCGCAAAAAAATATTCTATCCTCTGTTGTTTGCCCCCTGAAATTTTCTACCATTAGAAGATCTGCCATGGAGTCTCCGACATACAACGCACTCCTTAATTTTAAATTATCAAATACTTTGTGGAGGGAAAATGCATTGGGTTTGGAAAATTCCCTCTTTTCGTCCTCTAAAAATACACAAGCATTTTCATTAAAGTAATCTGTGAGACTGTTAAGAGTGAAATAAGAAGCAATCTTGCTCCGTCCGGATATTAATCCCAAATTTCCATTAAATTTCTGTGAAAGGAAACGTATTGTACTCTCTTTAATTATTAGAATATCATTGCTTATTAGTGGCTCATCAAAATAATATATCGGCTCCTTATTGAACCGCATTTTATATAAAATTGGACCATAAAAGATTTCATTAAAAAGAGTGGAAATCATATCGCCATCGCTAGGATATCTTAATTCTTTTGTTATGCATGTTATGTTTCCTAGCTTCCCGAGCTCTTTTTCTACCGAATCTTTGCCTTTGTCATCTAATTTCTCCAATATATTATGAAAAATTTGAACGGTCTTGTCTATATTCATTTTATTGATTAAAATACAATATAGAATTATTAGGACTATTGAATAAGCAGTATCAATATCATTATTAAATCCACCCGTATTTCGAAGTTTTGAAATAAAGTCCTGAAAAGGAAAGTTAGTTAGATTTATGTTAAAACTCTTAATTAGAATAAGTTGGACTGTTTTTATTATTGCTTCATCATATGATTTCTTTACGTCAACTAATACACCATCTATATCAAAGATAATCGCTTCACATTCTGAAAAATTGATTTTCTTATTAGTCAACTTTATAGCTATAGATAATCAATAATTAATATCTGTTATAATCTTGTGTAGATGTATAATTAAACCGTCTATGGTATATTAATATAGAATAATCAACGATATAAGTTATATAATACATTCTTCTATATTATTGTGTGAAATATCGGAACAGGACCGAAATAATTTCTAATATCCTAAATGCCGCTAATGGAGGCATTTCAAAAACTAAAATAATGTACAAGGCCTTTCTATCATATGCTCAAATAAAGGAATATTTGCCTATACTATTAGAAAATAACTTGTTGGCTCTTGGTACCGATGGCAAATACAGGACTACTGAAAAGGGTATTAGATTCTTAAAGATGAATGAGGAGATTCAAGAATTAATCGAATCAAAATC
>JACDCB010000191.1 GCA_013694585.1 Candidatus Nitrosopumilus sp.
TTTCGACACTGAGAAAGCAAAGGATGTCTTTTTAGATTTATAATATTTTACCAAGTTCATCTATTGTTCATTTGGGTAAATGAAACAAGTCAAATTTGTTTCACATACCACCGAACCAGCTACCTATTTTAGTAACAATATTAATATATAATCGGAGTTGGCGTAATTCTCGAATTTTCAAATTAATAATGCTTTTGATGTTAAAATGATGCTACTTTTGTATTACAAATTGTTAAATGTCAAGATAGTATATATTAACAGAAAAAATGATTCTTAAATATTTTAATTTGTATTTTCTAGTTGACTTTATCGGGTAAAAATTCCTTATATTAAAAAACAAAACAAAAATTCTTGATAGAATTTGTCCTATCTTTGAATATTCCTTCTAGATTGACCATTAATGTTGCTGATATTTATTTCACGTTATTATTTAAGGGTAATCTAAAAGGAGTCAAAACCTCCAGTATCCATTCCGCCACCTACACCCGTGTCGCTAAAACTCCCTGTGTCGCCAGTGTCAGAAGCGCCTGTATCAGCTGCTGACCCTCCTGTATCTTCAGCTGCTGACCCTCCTGATTCATCTACTTGACCTTCCGTCTGTGCACTTTCACCTGGATTCATTGCCATTCCCATAAAAGACATCATTGAAGCAAACATTACCATACTCATTATTCCAGAAAATAACATCATCGGCATCCACATTCTATTAGAATCCATGAAACTTTGCATTTGACCTCTGTCCCCAGTTTCATAGAGTTGTTGAAGTTGTTGAGATTTATCGGATAATTCTTGTTTTTTTGTGCTTAACACCATCATTCCCGTATCAGACATAGAAACTTCGATTTTCTTATTACCAAAGAAACCTTTTTTACATCTATATTTATCAGTCTTTGAGAATTCAAGTCATTTACAATTAATTCTACCTCATCTTTTGATAATTTAGTAACCTTTGAAATACTGGATATCTTTTTTATGCCCATTGATATTGCATCTAAAACCATGAAGTGGTTAGGACTTTCGTTGAATCCATTTCTTGAAGACATAATATAATTAGATTAAAAATATATTTAAACTATGGGGCTTGCTTTTGACAGAATGAAGATGAATTCTGTCTTGCATGAATATCCAGTGATTCAAAAATATTCATTTCGAATTCTTTCGTTAATGTGATAGCCTTAAGCGAACTGTTAATCATCTATTATAGATATAGGAAGGTTTTAAAAGGAAAATAAGATGAATAAACAGACAATTCGTGTCTTTTGCTAATGAACTAAAGGATGATTCTATGGAAATATTAAACAAGATCCTTGAACATGAATTTATTCAGGAAATCTCTAATGACACTACCAAAAGAGAAATTTATTTTTTATTTGCTTCAAGATAGAATTTTCTTAAAAGAATTTTGTATATTATCAGAAAATGCGATAGATTTAGCTCATGATAATAATATGAGAAGATGGTTAAGTGAATTGATTGTAAGCAATGTTAAGGTAATAGTTCAACAACAACAACAATTATTCAATTTACTATGGGACAAAGCCATACTTGCAAAACACAGAATAAAGGAAATTGAATTGGGCACTAAGCGTGAGTTTATTGATACAATACGAGACCCCAACGACATTATCAAGTATTTGTCAAAAATAAAGCAGGTATTTTATGTATATCGTTGGCTTATTATTAGTATTTTTCCAAAAGTGTGTTAACGGTATTAATTAATTTAATTAATGAAAATGGTTTATACATAACCTCATCGATTCTGACGCCGTTGTTCAAGTTATCTAATATCTCTAGTTCAGAAACATCATAAGCAGTGATCAAAACTGTCTTGATCAATGGATCAATGCACTTGATTTCATTTACCAATTGATAGCCATTCACTTTGGGCATACGGATATCTACGAGGACCATACAATATTTTTTGTAATGCTCTCTCAATTCATCTAAAGCTACTGAAGAATCAACGAATGTAACTACTTTGAGTCCTTGTAACTCTAATGCTTTTTTATATACATAAAGCAAATCTTTTTCATCGTCAATAATCGCTATGCTACGATCACCTGCTCTATTATATGATGTTCCAGGAGTATGATGGGGCAATATATACTATAAATAAATCAAACTATTAATGTTTTTGTAATAAAATGGCAATAAATAACAATTATCTTACCGGCCATCAGCAAGAAGGACAGATAATTCAACTAGCCTATCGGATCATAATGATGATGAAGAAGACAAATGATAACTGTAATAACCTTTTTCACTGATGGTAATAAATAAACCTTTTAATTGTTTAATGTGATTAAAAACACGAAGAATCTTTTTTGTCTATGTCTCTCTTCTTTCATCATTCCATTGTGGTATATTTATTTCAAGTTGAATTATTTTTCTCAGGTATTCTTGTGCTTCGATATCGTTAAGTCCAGATTTTTCCAGTTTAATGGAAATTATCTTTTCAAGTGTTTTCTTGCTCAGACCGATAATAAAGACGAACCCCTCTATGTCTAAGAATACCTTAATTGATTCAAAAACTTCTACAGCTGTCTCGGGTGAGCATCTATCTAAATCTGAGCAAACATTCTTGACTAATGCTATTGGAAATAATACCTATGTGGAAAAAGAATGTTATAACGACTTTTTATTACATATGTCTATACGTACCATAACTACTCAAACAAGGAAAGACCTGTTATCAAACCCATGTGGATATCCTCATGGTTTCCACCGAACCCGCTACCCATTTTAGTAACGAGTATAACTATAATAATGTGTTAGAATTAAAAATCAAAGGCTTTCTTAATAATCTGATTAGTAATAAATTCTTATGATTATTGAACATGACAAAGAGTTTATCAATAATATCGATATAGAATTGGAGAAATGAAAACATGTGAAATTTGTGGCGGTACAGTATCATCTGGAACTACTAACACTATATGTTCATCTTGTACTAGTATTAGAGAATCTACAACGGCTTCAAAACGCTCTCTTGAACATCATATATGTGGTTGTATTAATACAGATAGAAGGAATTGCCCATGGTGCAAGAAACCATGTCATCATGATACGTCCTTAAACCCTAAGATATTAATTTCACCAATGTAATATGTAGTCCACAACTACTTCAGTCCTAACAAGAAATGGTGCTGTACTAGATGTATGTATAATTCCATTTAATGATTGGATTTGAGTTGTATGAGGTATGGTCATAATTCAAAAACATCCACCTATATTCTAATACAATGTAAACAAATCCAAAGTATGTACTTTACCTGTTTATCCTTAATAGTTGAAATAGAAACAAATTTGCAGTTGTTCCAACCGAACCCAAATACCATACGGAACTTAATCCAATCGAATCAGCTCTCACTTCAGAAACGAATTTTTATAGCATGTCTGATAAAGCAATTTCAAACATCCAGATTATTAAGAAAAAGAGTATGGGCATTCAATCGATATAAAAAATCATAATATATCTTCTCTTATCTTCTCTTATCTGCCTTTCACCCAAAAAAAGTCATTGTCAAGAAACGAGATTGCTAACCTGATCTATCGATTGCCAAGGGAATGTTGATTCTGTATATGCCATTGCTTTAATATTACACTCAAATTCAAAAGATTCAATTAAGAATTATATTTCTTGGGTATTATTACCTTAGCAGGTATTACTATCATCCAAAGGTAATACACAAGTTGCAGGCCAAATAAGGAGACACCCATATTTGCAGGTTAGTGGCAAGTGGGATTAGTGTGATAAATAATAAGAATACTAAAGTTAACCCTGTAATGATATGACGAGGACATACTATTATGATTGAAGATGT
>JACDCB010000216.1 GCA_013694585.1 Candidatus Nitrosopumilus sp.
GTTTTATTCATCCGTGTTTGAAGTAATTTAGACATGTTATCCTTATTTTGTGTCTGAAGGGTGACCCATGCTTCATTCATATTCTTAAGTATGTTTGATGCATTTATCCAGTTGCCTGATTCTGCAGAATTAAATATTTCCTTTGTTCCATCTGATAGAATGGTTAGCTCGGCTGGTACTGATTGAGCGAGTGCATCAGCGGGTATCGCAGTGGCAAGCACCTCGAGATCTCTTCCGCTTCCTGTTGAGAATTCTCAGTATTTAGGGGCAAAGATTTTGTCTTCGTATTTTCCGTCCATGTGAAGTTCCTCTGTTATGATAGCACCGTTAACTGGACCAAATGGTCCCTCCACTTTTGCATCGATGGATTTCACTTCAACTTCCTCCAAAACATTACCCGGAATGTTCTCAGGTCTGAATACATCTCCAACCTTGGGAATTGCAGGCATGATCATTGCAGCTGGACCGTCTTTGCCAGCCAGCCATGTACCCTCGGTGTCTTCAACAACCACGTCTTTATAGTTATACACATCTTCACCAAAGTACCATACTGATCCATCATCTGCTTGGGCATATAGATCAAGTGCTATTTCATGTATACGTCCATTAAGGTATGCGGTATACTGTGATACACTTGTTTCTATTTTTGTTCCATTGAGATCTACTACCCTAGTTTCAGGAAGAAGCGTAGTTTCTGCTCTAAATATGGCACCATCGATGTTACCGAGGAGAACAGCTGAATGGAGTTTGCTAATCGGAAACAATGGATTAGTAATATTAGTTGGATTTGAGAACGATGGCATTACAAGATCTACTCTCTGACTTTCGGGTTTTGTTGGAAGATCTACATCAGTAAATGTTTGTGGGATCACACCTGTTTCATTTTCATTGTTTACTACATTATTAGACTGTGCATTTATGTTTGAGATAAAAAAATACCCTTGTGAGCCTGCGATTAATATAGTCCATGTATATGCCAAAAGTAATATTGTTTTCATTGTACCTAAATTAATATCAAAGGTACTAATAAGAAATTTGATACAAGTGACTAAATACAGATAATTAATTCTGTTGATTTAATGCGTATTAATTAGATGTTTGTACCACAAATAATTGTATATTCAAAGCATAATGTGGATATAAAGTTGAAATTTATAGGTTACTGTTACTTGGATAATATAACCCATTAGGAGTCATAGTATAGATAATAACCTTTAATCTCTGCTTGGATATTCCAATAATATTCCAATAATATTCCTATCTCCACTAGTGTGGGAATACTATCAGCTGGGTAGTTTCTTGCACGTGGTAATCCCATTGAAATCTTTTTCCATGATATTTGGATATCTGCTATCTCACAAAATAGCTTAATGCTTTAGATAGTTTCTTATTGTAGAACAGGTTATCTTTTTCTTTAAAAACGGGATTTGATTCACCAGTCATCATCGATTCATCTATGAATGTTTTTCCCTTAATTACTAATCCATCTCTTGGTATTAGTTCACCCGCATAGACTTTTACTTCATCGCCAGGTTTAAGATGAGAGGATTTTACGACTACTTCTTTTCCGTGTTCTATCCTTCTAGACGTAACTTCTTTTTCTAACTGCTTTAGCGAATCTACTCTAGCTCTAGCCTGAGCTTCCGAAAGGGATTCTGAAAAGGTAACAAACCAGACCGTGAGAATAAGGATAATTGCTGCCTCTACGTAGAATACCTGGCTTTGAGTTACAAAAGTTTCTGATATATTCGGGAATATTGCTACAAAAAGAACAACTAAAAATCCCAATTCCACCGTAAACATAACCGGGTTGTTTTTTGGTAGATATCTAGGGTCCAGTTTTGTTAACGAATCAAGTATAACTTTGGAATTGATAGCAGATCTTATACTGTTTTTATGATTGTGATTGTTGTGATTGTTATTTTTGCTTCCATTTTTGTTATTTAGTTTTGATGTATTCATTTTTTGTTACCTCTTGACCTCTTAAATTGAAAATGGACCCAAAATTATGAACGGAAAGAAAGTCAGGGCAGTGAGTAAGAAAGTAAGCGTAATTAATACGGTTATAAATAATGGTCCTTGTGTCTTAATCGGTTCTATTGCTTCCTTTCTATCCTTCATCGTAAATGAACCATCCATGGCTAACATTAATGCTAGGGGTAAATACCTTCCACGAAACATTACTATACCAGTAGAGTAGTTCCAGAATGGAGTATCTGCTGAAGCACCAAAATAGTCTGAACCATTGTTTGCTGCTGACGATGTATATTCATATAAGGTTTGGGTGTATCCCATAGGAGTAACTTCATTGCCTACTATTGCTTGTGCATTTCCAGTACCTAAGGCTATTACGGTAGGTATCAATATTATTGCTGGATGTAGTAGAAAGATGTATACTGCTAATTTAATATCTTTTGGAACTATTTTCATGCTCATAAATTCAGGTGTTTTACCTACCATGAGTCCCACAATAAACAATGTCAATAGTACGAAAATAATCATTGTCATCATTCCTGTGCCTACTGCTCCTGGAATTGCCTGTACAAACATGGCTAGGAAAAATGATATCGTGGCCTCAGGAGACATTCCAGCCAAAGCAGAATTTGCTGCTCCCGTGTTTGTGCTTAAAGATATGGTATCAAACAAAATACTTCCAAAACTTCCAAAGCGAGTTTCTAGCAGTAATGGTCCGCTTTCTACGGCAGTTGCTATAACAATTAAAGTTCCAAAACCAATTAGCATAGCTAAAAGAATAGCTATTCCTCTTCCTTTTCCCATTAATCGAGCATAGGCTATGGGAAAAGAAAGGGGAATGATAAGCATCAAAAACATCTCATACATATTTGATAATCCTGTTGGATTTTCAAATGGGTGGCCTGAATTTGAGCCAAAGAAACCTCCGATATTACTACCTAATAGTTTTATTGATTCAAGAGAAGCAACAGGTCCTAGATTGATTGTTTGAGAATTTGATGAATTATTATTAACAATGCCTTCTAATGTGCTAGTTTCTAGAGAAGGTTGAAGAGTTTGAGGAACTCCAATGACCATTAGGACCAGTGCGGAAACAACTGAAACTGGAAGTAATAATGTCATAATAATTCTAGCAAATCTACATAAAAATTTCCAAGGCCATAGTTTTTTCTTATAAATGAGCGAATGAATGCAAATGCAGCTGCAATTCCTGATGCCGGGGCTATAAACATTGTAAATGTTATTGCAACCATTTGAGAAGTTATAGAAAGTTGTTGGTCTCCAACATAATGTTGCAAATTTGTATCGGTAATAAAGGAAATTGCTGTATTAATAGCAAGATCAAAAGAAAATCCCTCCTTACCTTCTGATAATGGAAGATAATTTTGAAATGTTAGAATAAGAATTATAAATACAACTACAACCATGTTTGTCAGAACAAAGCAAGAAAATACTCTTTCCAACTCATTTGTTTAGTAGCATTTATTCCAATTACTCTATAGAACCCGCTTTCGACTCTAGATAGAGTCTTTTCCAATGGTCTCATTTCGAAGGTTATCATTCTAGCAAGGTAGGTGCCAAAAATGGTTGCTAGACCTATAGTCCCTACAATGAGTACACCAAATTGTATTGTCGTATCCAACTATTTCATCTGGTTTTTAATTTTAGTAACCTAAATCTTCGTAACAGAACAGTAATATATAAGGATTGTTTTACTAAAAAATTTTAATAACAATTTTATGAATATAAAAGATAGTTTTAATGCTATATAAATTGTAAATATTAGTTAAAAACTTGCAAAAAATATAAATATTTTAGTATATTTTGGCATGGAAGACATCCACTAACATTTATAAAAACAAACCGAGAATTTTTAATATGTCTAGTATTGAGAGATGTTGCGATGGTATGAATAGCATGATAGGAGATGGAGTACTGGGAATATCTAACAAAAATAATAGAGTGTGGTTGAAGATTTTAAAACATAATGGGACAAGTGATCTGGAACCTTATAAAGGATTTGTAGACTACAACGAGCTAACAAATTGTCCATTCTGTGGTAGAATAATTCAAGTTAGTTGATTAGAATATATCGTCAGGTCCATGATCGGTGGTCTTTAAGACAATATCGATCCTTTAATGTAGATTCTTAAATTGAAGAAGAAACATGCTTAATTTAAGGATCATTGTCCCTTCGTTCCTTTGTACATAGTATGAAGTGCAGCCTTATTCTGAGTTGTGAATTAAAGTTATAAGATAAAAGTAAAATGAAAATGTTGAATAAAATATTTTTGAATCGTTTAGATATCGTTTAAATTCCCTGGTTTGGAAATCTAACTTAACTATTAATTTGATTATTCTTTTAATTCATCATCTTGTGTTTCTAAAATACTCTTTGTATCATCGTCTGAGCCTGTCTCTGCTGCAGGATTTTGTTGATTTTCCAAAGATGTGGATGATTGTTCAATCTTTGATAATTTTTTCTTATTTAAGCTTTTTGTAGATTCTATTGTTTCATCTATCTTCTGTTGCTCAGGCATAACTCCCATAGTATTAAAATAGAATATAAAACCTTTGTTCCAAAAATAATGACTGCTAAATCTTCAACTTAGTATAATTATTATAAAATAACAATTACAATTAAATGAAATCTATACTAGTCTCTTACGTAATTAGAGTGGCTTTGAAGAATGCAAGAAGATACGCACAACTATTTACCTTCAAAATTTGTTAAGCTACAAAGCATGAGAAACTTGCACATTCTATCATCTGACTGATGCCTTCATTATTTCTTATCTTACTTTTTCCTCTCCTATAACATCTACAAGAAATTTATTGATTTGATGTTGATAATGGCTGTCCTACAATAGTATTTGTTGTCATATTTATAATATGTTTCATAAATAATATCATGAGTTCAAATATTGATTGGAAGGATGTTATAAAAAAAGAGGCAAGAGGATTAAATGATGCTGATTTTGGCGAAGTTCAAGAAGTTTCTAATGGTATGGTTTTAACTCAAAGGGGAATAGTAAATAAAGAACTTTTTAGTATCCCGCAAAGTGTAGTAGAGAGTTATGATGGAAAGGTTCTTCGATTTAGGATATCTGAGATTGAAGCAGTCGACAAGTATAATAAACTTTTCGAACCAAAATCTATGGAGATTGACACAGATTCTGATACTGAAATTGACAAGGTATCTACTAATGCTGATTCAGGGAAAATTGATGGAGTAATAGATGAAGTGGTAGATGATACAGTTAAGGATGTACTTATTCAACCAACAAAAGAGGAAGTGGAATTGGAAATAGAAAAGAAAGTGGAAAAGGAAGTTGCTGTATTAAATAAAGAAACAGGTATAGAAAATCAGAGCATTGACTATGCCCCTGCCAGTGAAGAGACTCCATTTGAAAATACTGTAAAACCTACTACGAGCCAGAATGAAAAGTCTTCAAAACTTTTGACAAAAGAAAATGAAGATGAAGATGGAGATGAAGATGAAACGCCATTAAAAAAAGAGGAAGCAGGAATATCTTAGGAAGGCATTTTTTATCATCATTCTTTGTTTCAAATATAAAATAATCTTTGAAAGATCATCCAAGTTACCATATTTTAATACTCCATGTAAATACTCCTTTATAGAATTTTTGCGATATTCTTGTGGAATATATTCTTATTCAATTGTCTAAACCTGTTATTATGACACATGGATTTTTTATCTTGCCCTTAAAAAACAAAATAAGCTTTAGGGGGATTCTAGTTTTTGTTTTACTGTTTGTGCTGCTTGTTCAATACCTTGTCTTAGCTTGTCTTCGGCTTGGCTTCCAGTCAAAAAGTTAACTATTTTTCCCGTTTTTGGTAATTGATAGTTTATAACGTGATTGACCAAGGTAGCTTTATCGCCATTACTTTGAAATTCTTGTATGCTCTCCCAACTCTGAAATGGACCTTCTGTTTGTCTTGTAACTAATCTCTTGTTTGGTTCTTTTTGTGCAACTTCAATAATCATCTCTTCTCTTTTACCCATGTATTGTCCTTCCACTTTCATTTCTGCTCCCTCTTCATTACTTTGACCAGAAATATTTCCTGACTCTTTTATAATATCACTAGGCCATGATTGTTTTATATTATCTGAATTTGTGTAATACTTAAAAACCTCACCTATAGGTGCGTTAATTATAATTTCAGTTTGAATTTTCGTCATACAAATCACTAGGTAGAAAACTATATCTATGATATGGATTTGTTGGAATTGTCACAATTGTAATCATAAAAACATCTTATAATATTATTTGGATGAATAGTTAAGATATAGTTTCGTAATTCTGTAGTTGTACAA
>JACDCB010000225.1 GCA_013694585.1 Candidatus Nitrosopumilus sp.
TGCATTTCTGGATAGAATTTTATATCTTTAGATTGTTCTAACAAATTTGACTTAAAATCAACTTGTTTTAAATAGTAATCTTCCAAAGAAATAATTTCAATCTGGGTTTTACTTCTTTCACACAGGGGAGTTCTATGAGAAATAATTTCAATCTTTTCTACTAACCCTTGCTTTTCTATCTCGTCTATTATTTTACTTCTTGCTTCTTTTATACGTAGATTGGAAAACATCCCGGCAAATTCTGTTGTTTTTCCATTCAAATCAATGGATTTAATTTCCGTCAGTCCCATTTCTCTGAATAATTGAACATCGTTTAGGTCACCATAACTGCAAATCATAACTGCTCCAGATCCAAAGCTTTTGTTAGCAGAGTGATGTGGTCTTATTTTTACTTCTCTATCAAAGATCGGAATTCTCAAAGTCTTTCCTTGCATTTCTTTATATCTCTCATCATCTGGATTCACAATTACCGCTTGACATGCAAATAGGAGTTCTGGTCGGGTAGTGGCAATTACGATGAATTCGTTACTATTCTCTAAGAAAAATTTTATATAAACTAATTTAGTCTCAATATCTTCATATGTGATTTCTGCATCTGCTATTGTGGTACCACAATCAATACAGTAGTTGTTTGGTCTATTTCCAAGATATACTAATCCCTTGTTCCACATTTCAATGAATGTTGACTGAGTAAAAGCTCTGAAATCCGGGGAATCAGTCTGGTATTTCTGTTTAAAATTCGCACTTAAACCCAGACTTTCTAGAATTTCTATAAATTCACTTTCAGTATCGTCAAGCGTTAGCTTGCATAACTTCAAAAATTCTTTTCTATCTGTATTTCTCATTCTGATCTTGTATTTTTTTTCTGTATGGATTTCTACAGGAATACCATTACGATCCACGCCAATCGGAAAAATAACTTTAAAGCCCTTTAAGCGAGCAACTCTTGATATCATATCGATCTGCGAATAGTGAGCAGCTGCACCAATGTGCCACGGTCTTCCAGATGGATAGGGAGGGGGCGTATCTATAACAAAATATTTATCTTCACTCTGATTAGTTTCAACGTTGTCATAAACATTATTAACTTTCCAATCTTCGATGATCTTTCTCTCAATATCTGATGACCATATCTTTTCTGTAATCTTTGAACTCAACTTTTAATTTTGTAATACTCATTGATTAATTAGTTATTAACCTTCCTAGTTTAGTCTCAATGAAAGTTCTGTAACATCTATAACATCTAAATCGAAATTTAGACGTAGTCCAAATCTTGAATAGTTTTAGAATATAGTGCTATTGAAATGAAAGTCAGGATTTTACTCATTATTAGCATTTACCGGATATAAGAAAGAATATGAGCGCCTTTATTGACTCCCTCGTATATATATACACCAAGTGCCTGCACATTCTCGGGCATCTTATCTGCTAACATTCTTATTATTTCTGTAGAAAGATTTTCTACAGTCGCCTCGCCTTCTAAAAGATAAGTTGTATACTTTGGAACTTTTAAATCGAAATATCCTTTAGGACCATCAAATTCAATAAAAAAGTGATCCTTATCTTCCTTCTTTAAATATTTTCTATTAATAAAAAATTTATGATCGATTTGATATAACGCTTCTTTTATTAATTTTTTAGCCTCAGAGAAGTCGATCACTAGATTATTTTTCATTTCCCCTATAATTTCTACCATGACAGTAGATGTGTGACCATGAATTATTGAACACTTTTCGACCAGAGGTAATATGTGAGCATAATCAAATGATAAAGATGGGTCCTCGATAAATATAGATCCAACTTGTTTGCTTTCTTTGTCAAACAGGAAGATGTTATGCATCTCATTTATTTTGCCTAGGTAAGACGATCTCCCTACGGCAATCATATCTACAAATGGGAATCTTTCTTGAATGATCTTAAATTCATTCATGTCATTATCGTTTTCAATTATTTTAATGAACTTATCTCCAATTTTAAAATCTATACTTAATTTTGAATCATTTAAAGCATTATCGTAATTATATTCTATTTCTAGAAAATCCAATAGTTTTGAGATTGAATATCCTGTTCTATTCTTGATTAATTTTTTGCTTTGACCGATGTATTTCAGATCTTTATCCAAATCTATTTTTAGTTATCTTCTCTCTATTATAATTATTACAAATATATTCTGAGGTAACCCAAACGTAAAAGTGCTCATATGCGACGAATTAACCCAATATTTGTATTCTACGGTTGAAGAGTTCATAAAACATTCTGATAAAGTCGTGATTGCATTTTCTGGAGGGGTTGATAGTTCTCTATTGGCAAAAATTTGTAAAGATTTGGATAAACAAGTCCACCTAGTAACAATTGGTTTTGCCAATTCCCATGACATTATGTTTTCTAAATCTATTTCCAACTCTCTCTCTTTATCAATGAATCACATAGTTTATGAAATTAAGGAGGAGGATATCCTAAATGACATTAAGTTTGTAAAATCAAAACTTTCTTGTAATGTTCTTTCACACATTGAAAACTGTATTGCTTTTTTTCAGATTAGTAAAATCATAAAACGTCATGAATTGGGGCATTCTTTCCTAACAGCTAATGGTTTTGATGAGTTATTTTGTGGATACGATCGCTATAGATCGTATTATCAAAATGGTGAGGAGTCTGTAACCGCGTACATGGAAGAAAAATTAACCAATGAAGAGCACATGATGAGAGAAATTTCACATGTGTTAGCAGAACTGAATATATGTTCATACCAGCCATTTCTATCAACAGCATTTATTAAATATGCAAAAAACATCCCTCTGGAATATAAAATAAAGGGCCAAGATGATTTGTTAAGAAAACATATTTTGCGAGAGGTTGCAATGAGAATTGGCGTTCCAAAGGAAGCAGCCATGCATCCTAAAAAAGCTATTCAGTATGGATCTTTGATTCATAAATATATCTTAAAGAATAAGAGTATCTCGTAGTATCGAAAACTAAGTTTTGTATTATTGACAACTTGATTTTACCCGTTTCATAATACCTTTCGTGAATGTTATGAAGTTTTTGTTTCATTTTTCTAAAACGTCGTCAACATCTGTGCAGTTTTTTGTCATTTAAGTCACTCAGAGTGACTCTCTTAATATGGCGGACCTTCATAATAAACAATGAATGATTACAGTTGCAACAGATGTAAAAAAAATTTTAGTAGAAAATGGAATGCTCTACGACATAATGAGCAAATACATCATGGACTAGCAATAATTTTCAACAAGAAAACAGGAGCGCTATTCAAAAACAGCGATGGTTCAAACAATGGGGCAGGTGAGCCGTATGGACCTGAAGGTGACGAACCAGTTATTTTAGATATATTTGGAAGGTTAATACAACCTTTTGAAGAATTAGAGAAAGCATTAAGTGATGTTCAGCAAATTGAGCGAACAAATTATCTTTCAAATATCATTATTGGAGCGTTAAGTAGCTCTGATCCTGTTAAATCAATTCAGAATACACTAAATTTAGTCATTCGATACAAGGTAAAGTAAAGATTGTATCGTATGTAGCTCAAGGAATGAACATTCATCCTCATCAAGCAGAGATTTATCTTGCAGGATTAATAAAAGGCAGCCAGTATTATAAAAATTATACTAAATATTCTAAAATAAATGAAGTTTTTTTAAAAAAATTGTGTGTTATTGAAATATTTCATTTTGATATTTCTATTTGAATTTAATGTAGATCTATTTTTAAGCCAAACATCTTGATATTTAATGGCCGTTTATACATGTCCACTCCGCATTATCTGCAGATACCACTAATGGCTACTTTTTAATCTTAGATTCAAATAATTTAGGTAGACTATATTTGCAATAGAACAATTTCTTCTCGAGACAATCCGGGCTATTTCACATAATATTGTTAACATCGGTTTGTTGAATATTGTCACAAGCTTGAATTATTAAATTGATTATTGTTCTTAATTTCGAGCATTCTAATCAATCGGACTTTCCATTGAAACCAAATTACCTACGTAATCGTTGGGTTTAGCAAATTCTAGAATAACAATGATATAAATCGAATAAACTGGTTATCTCCTTTTATATCGGAAATTATTCTTGATCGATTATCTTTTAGATATTAAATTGACAAACATCCCTTAGAATACCATAGTTTATTCAAATTATTCACTAAAGTATAAAAATATTTGTTATGTTGAATAACTGTTCAATATTTCATTTCTTTGAGGGATATTTTGAATTATTTGCAATAGTTGAATTTATTTATAAAAATTTTGGAAATGATACATTCTTCTATATAATTCTTATGTCCAAAAGGTTTAAGAATATCTTCTATCTAATTTACCTCAATGAAGAGTACATTAGCAATTTTTGCTTTATCAGCTGTTCTGATGTCCGGATTAGTTTTACTTCCTGGCATAAACATGAAATCATTTGCAGTATCAAATGATCAAGGTCAATTAACATTAGCCAATATGAATTTTAGATTAGGCGGATCCTTCCAACAAGTCTCTAGTGAAGAGGCAGCTGCAAGTGAAGCCCCAGCAAAAAATGTAACATTTGTTGCTGTTGAGAAAAACATCACATTACCAGGTGGTCAAAGTGTAGCCGCATTAACATGGAATGGTACTATCCCAGGACCAACTATTCGTGTAACTCAAGGTGATCTTCTAAATATAAATATTATTAATCATCCTAACAACACAATGATTCATAGTTTGGATCATCATGCATCCACAATAAGTGCAGTGCCAAACTTTGGTCCAATTAACGTAAGCGATTCTAAGCAATACAGCTTTATCGCATCTCAACCAGGATTCTTCAAATATCACTGTGAAGGTAATGCAGTATTAGGCATGGACCAACACGTATTCCAAGGAATGGTTGGTGGTGTAATTGTTGATCCACAAGTTGGTTATACAGGTTATGAGGGTGTAGCCGTAGAGAATGGTACTAATGCATTAACAACAGCAGAGGTAAGTGAAGATGCCAAAGAAGTTGCATTCCAATTCTCAGAATATTACTTAGACCCATCAGGCCAATATGACTCCGCAGCAATGTTCGCACATGCTCCAACTGCTTCATGGATAAATGGTATTCCATTTGGATATGATCCAGTAATTACCAAGACAGCAAATGCAACAACACTGTTCTTTAAACAAGGTGACCACGTAAGATTCTTCTTACTTAATCACGGTGACCTACCAACAAACTTCCACATTGTAGGTGAAATGCTTGACAGAGTCACTGATGGTAGCATAGTTAGCGGAATCGGTAAACAAACATACACAGTCGGTGGATCTAATGATGCAATTGTTGATGTAGTATTTGACCAACCAGGAGTTTACGCCTTTGTAAACCATGACTACTCACAATTGTTCAAAGGTCAAGCAGGTTTAGTTGTAGTTGATGGCCCAGACAATGGTACAAGCAACTTATTAGGCTTAACCGATGATTCAAATCCATCCAACGCAATTCCACCAACTGGTGAAAACAGCATTCCAGTGAATGTAAAACCATACATGCTTGGTTCTCCATTAGCATGGAACGGTCAATAAACCACCTCTTTTTTTTAACTAATTATAAATCTAAGAATTATTATTAAATTAAAATAAAAAAAATTAAAGTTATTATATTATCTCAATAACTCTAGCAATATTCTCTCTATAGTATTTAGCTTTAGCAAAGAATCTACATCGCCCCTTTCTGCCAGAACTTGATATATTTCAAATATATTAGCTAATGCTTCTTTTACCTTTGCATTTTTATCAGTGTCCACGGCTTTTGTAGTTGTTGTTGTTGAGGTGTTATTTGGATTTGTAGGTGTCTCTAAAATATCCAATTGTGCATTTACCAGCTGACTAACTGGATAAATGGAATTACCTGCTACGAAAATAGCTATCATTACAACGGATAACTTGCCTAGATTATTCATATACTATCAATAATTTTTCTTATTATAAAAGTAATACCTTAGTTAGTAATTTAGAATATATCATTATGATTCTAATTATATAATAAAATGATACTTTGTCTAATGTTTATTAGATACTATAATACTAGCGGAGATTCGTAACTAAAATTCATTAATAGTTTTCTATAACGATCCTTCCTTCTCTGTTTTTGTCAAAAATCTTTTCTATGGCTATTTTTGAATCCTCAAGAGAATATCTTTTCCAAATTTTGGTTCTAATGTTTTGCTCTTTCGCCATTTCTATAAGATTTAGTAAACCTTCAACAGATCCTCCAGTAGTACCTTTAATTGTAATTTGTTTATTATACAATAATCTGCCATCTATGAATAAGTTACCGCCAGTAAGAACACCAAATGTAATTATTCTTCCTAGTTTTCCAACTATATCCATTCCTTTTGCCCAGGTGTTTTCTCCGAGTGAATTTATGACTACGTCAGCCATAGTTCCATTTGTAATCTCAAGTATTTTTTCTCTGAGGTTTTCGTCAATTAGTAAAACATAGTCCGCACCATATTCCTTGATCCATGGTCTAGAGGAAAGTGATATTGTTAACGCATCAACAAGTTTGCCAATCTGAGTGCAAAAAAGGCCTGTATTGCCAGAACCTCCAAATACCACAAGATTTTCTTCTGATTTGAGTCTTGATTCTTGTATTGCGTTGTAGGCTGTTAAGCCGGCTATTGGTAAACCAGAGGCAAGTTCCCAATCTAGTTCATCAGGAATTTTTATGATATTTTGTTGAGGAACTATTACATATTCTGCAAATCCGCCGTTCCTTGAAATACCTATCATTCCGCCATTTTCACAAAGCATTTGATGATTATTTCTACAATATTTACATATTCCGTCAAATACTCTGTTATATATTATAACTCTGTCGCCTTCTCTAATTGTATTATTTACTCTTTCGCCTTTGCTTTTTATAGTCCCAGCAATTTCAGAGCCGGCTATATGAGGATATGGATTTATCTTCATTGCAGGACCGTTTACTCCGTGTATTCCGGTTACAGTATAATAATCAATGGGATTGACACTAGTACACTTAGTTTCTACTAGGACTTCATCATCTCTTATATCTGGTAATTGGTAATCACTAAAGATCAAATTTTCGATGCCGGGCTTGTTAAAGAAAAGGGCTTTCATATTTTATTTTAGTGATATTTTATGTATAATATTTTTTTGTTTTCTTATTGTTAATACTTAGTAAGTAATCGGCTTTAAGATTGTATCAAAATTTAAAAATATAATGAATAGTAATTTTAGTTGATGAACGCTTATCTTATTTTTATGCTAATATTTGTTATTGGGTTTTCAGTAGTTCAAGTTCCTTATGGATATTCGCTTAATAGCAATAATAGTAGTTCTACATATTACGAAAAAAATTGTAGAAACGATACATGTGTTGTAACCACCTGTAATAATGGTCAAACCTGTCATACAGCTTTATCTGAAAATTCTACTAGTAACAACACTCAATCTCAATTGACAGATAAGGGAAGTTTTGAAACTCAATCTCAATTAACAGATAAGGGAAGTTTTGAAACAAAGAATATGGAATTCATGAACTTTTGGAAGAACTTTAAATTTCAATAAGTAAGAAAAAGAAAGATAATATATCATTTTTTTGTTTTTAGAGTTAAGTTAGTCAGAGCTACTGTTATGAGATTTGATTTCTCATTATTTTAAATGAAGTAGAGTGAAGAGAAGCATTGCAATTGCAAAATTTTTTCTTTACCTTATACTTCCACTTTGATAACCAATTCCTTGTATTTCAAGTCCGCATAATTGGTCGGGCATTCGAACGAATCAAAATTAGAACCTTAATAATTCTATGCGTTCAAATCTGTTAATCAAAAAATCAAAATTTTATGATAATTTTATTAATCTATTCGTTTTACTTAAAATTTTTAAGTAAAAAAGGAAAAACTTTATAATCTACTGTAAACCTTTTGTGACCGTTGGCAATAGATACTGGTGATACCACGTGGATGTTAATCGCCACTGGATTAGTATTTTTGATGACCCCTGCTTTGGGTTTTTTTGAATCAGGGTTAATC
>JACDCB010000233.1 GCA_013694585.1 Candidatus Nitrosopumilus sp.
AACTGTCATTCAATTTGTTAGATATGGATTCTGTAAGATTGATGATTACTCAACAGCGATATTTACACATAGGTGATAAGAAAGAAATGAAAATAGCAAGGATTAGATTGAAAAATTCAGTAGAAACATACGGAATTGTCTCCGAAGATGGAAATAAAATTATTACTAAGGAGCAGATACAGGAAAAGACTGGAGTCCCTATCCCACCTCGAATTAAAGAATTTTTGTTTGGAGGTTGGTTGTCAGAAATAAATTCTATTGGAGCTGACCTTACATACGATTTGCCTATTGATGAGGTTGATTTGTTGGCCCCCCTTCCCAATCCGCCTAAAATTATTTGTCTCGCTTTTAATTACTATGATCATGCTCGTGATGCAGGATTAACTCCTTCTGAAGAACCTGTGATATTCCTAAAACCAAGAACGGCGTTAAATTCTCCTCACGGAAATGTCATCGCTCCTTCCTATGTAAAGCGACTAGACTATGAAGCCGAGATAGCAGTTATTATCGGAAGACAAATCAAAAAAATTTCTGAAGAAGATTCATTAGATGCTGTATTTGGTTACATGATATTCCATGATGTTTCTGCGCGAGATATCCAGTTTAGGGATAAACAGTTCACACGGGGGAAAAGTATTGATACATTTGCTCCCTGCGGGCCTTGGATAACAACTAAGGATGAGATTCCAGATCCTCAAAAACTACACATTACAACCAAAGTAAATGGAGAATTAAGGCAAAATTCATCAAGTAGCAATATGGTTATTCCGATAAGAAGAATAATATCTTCTTTGAGTGATCTCATAACAATTGAGCCTGGGGATATCATATCTACTGGAACTCCTGCTGGAGTTGCTATGTCAATGAAAGAGCCTAGGTATTTGAAACATGATGATATAGTAGAGATTTCTATTGAGGGATTGGGAACGATCAGAAATCGGATCTTGTTTAATTGAAGAGAGTGATATAACCACCTAACTTTATAGGTCGTCTTTGTTGGAATCATATGTGATTATTTTTAAATTATGATTCAGTATTTTTAGATTTTTTATCCAAAGCCTTTTTTAATTCATGTTCTAATAACAAGCAATAATGTTTGTACGTTTCTACCAATTGTTCCCTGATATTTGCTAATTGCATTGACAGGTTGAGCGTTTGTACGCAACTCTCAAGTGATCTCTCAGAAGCGAATATTTCCATATCCAATTTAAATCTCTTTACCATCTCCCTCTGTTCATCACTAATTTCCTCAATTGATTTAATGATTGACTGGATGTTTTCATTCAATTGCTTAGTCTCTCTGTCGTCATCCGCTTTGGGCTGTTTTCGCAAAAATATCAAACTAAACACTGTTTGTGCGCATAATTATTATTTATTTGTTAAAACGAAGATCTTAAGAAAACAATTTACAATCAAATTATTCAATCTTTTATATAGTATATTTAAAAGTCCGCTTGTAACACGAATAACAGCCCAGAAATTTATTTGATCTAATATAGCGTCTGATGTATCGACATTGTTGAAGTCGGCGGGAAGAGTAGCGGTATTATAGCAATTTGTGCACTTCAAGAGGATTATCAACTGAATTACAATAGCAAACAAAGAAAAATGTATAATACCCTTTGGAGATTAAATTATTAAATTATTGAAATATGACATAGCGATAGTAGGAGGAGGACCAGCAGGATTATCTGCTGCATATTCTGCATCTAAACATGGTGCAAATGTAATCCTCTTCGAAAAGGATCCTTCATTTGGTCATAATGTTAGGACCAGTGGTGTTACCTGGATCGAGGAGATTGAAAAATTTGATATTACAAGGGAATACTATAATCCCATCAAGAATTTTTCCTTTGTGTCTCCTACCAATGAAATTATGATTTCTGGGTCTTTTAATTCTGCATGTGTTTTGGATGTGAGGAGAACTTATCAATATCTAGCGTCAAGAGCAGCATCTGAGGGTAGCAGCTTACTAGTGAAAAGCCAAGTAATTGATGTTCAAAAAAATCCACAAAGGCATTCAAGCATTTTGAAAGTAAATTCTCCTGGTGGACCATTGGATGTGGAAGCAACTTTAGTAATAGATGCATCTGGCTTTACCAGTTTTGTTTCAAGGAAACTCGGATACGTTGAATCCTGGAAGAGATATGGCATTGGGGCAGAATATGAATGCTATTGTGATAGCGTAGATAGTGAAACTTTGTGCCTTATGGTAGGTCAGGCTTACTCTGAAGCCGGCTACGCTTGGGTCTTTCCTTTATCTAAAAATCGCCTAAGAATAGGGGTAGGGATTGGGAAACCAAATTCAAGCGTTGACCCATTAAATAAATTAAACCAAATCATGAAAAGTCGGTTGCCTCCACTAGATAAACTTGGGAAAATTCAACCTTTGGAGTTTCATTACGGTATGATTCCAAATGAA
>JACDCB010000238.1 GCA_013694585.1 Candidatus Nitrosopumilus sp.
GAAAGTTTCGATGACTACTTTCCCTGTAGGAAGGAACATTGTAACCTACATCACATAAGAAGTTGGCTCAATCTATTTGCACGCATGCATTACAAGGAGGTTCTAACCGCTTAAGTTAACAGCGCCTTTATAAGAAACAAGTCTACATATAACTTATGAAAACGATAAGTTGTAGAGAAGCTGGATTTGATTGTGATTTCATCGTTAAAGGTGAAACAGAAGACGAAGTTTTGAAAAATGGTATAGAACACGCCAAAAGTGATCATAACATGAAAGATGATGATATAACTGCTGAAATGAAACAGAAAATCAAAGGAATCATCCGCAGCGATTAGATTTATTTGTGAAATTTTCTTAATTAGGTAGCAATTTTCTTATTTGTTTTCGAAGATTGGACACCTTACAGAATGTTTTTTTAATACGTCTTTTCCGCAATGCTTATGGTTGTAGATACTGTTCGCACTCTCAAACCCCTTGGCAATTGGATCGGAAAAGAATATTGATGAAAAGGCGTCCACTGATCGCTATTCTTAGCTTGACTCATTATTGTAACTACTTCTGTCCCATGTTTCCCTTTGGTACCCTTTGATAAGGCTAAATAATTAAGAATCATCAATAAACATGAACTTACAATTCATCAGTGGAAAACAATCTTTACTAGACTAAATTATTAGTGAAAGTAAATTATCCATATAACTAATTTATATTTCCAGTATTGAGAAGTAAAAATATAGTTTTCCTAGGAATTTCAATTTTATATTCTTTATTACTATTCCTATCCATGGTTCCCTCTAACGTGTTTGCTTAACTCTTAACAGAAATTAATAATCCACATTGGAAATCGGTACGGCCTTGAATGAAGCAGGTAACTATGAAGAGACCATACAATACCACGACAAAGCATTGGCCACAGATCCAAACATGCCTGATGCATTATGCAACAAAGGCCTCGTCGTCGAAAAAAAACAATTAACTAAGATTTTTGGAAAAATTGAATTAATCTAAATTTTATAAGTTTGCTCAATGAACTTTATAATATGGATCAATTTAATATTTCAACATATTTGGACATATATACCATATTGCAATAGTTAATCTCATCCTATTTGTTTCTAATTTTTTAAAAGAATTCCATTCCATCACATTTTGATTTTATATATTCTTATAATATCTTCAGAATAATGCGTACTGGTATAGACATGTCATATCTCTTTGGATATGTCTAAACGGAAATGGAAGGTAACAATGAAAACAGTTGATAACAGTCTTTTATACTTTTTATTTCGATAATTAGTAAATGTCTTGCAAAATTCTTTCAAAATAAGAGAAGAAAAAAAGTTATCGAGCTATATCAAGAAGGTTTGTCCTATAGAAAAATCGCTAACTTAGTCAGAATTAGCGTAAGAGATATATCGATTATCATAAACGACTTTACAGGAGAAGGAAGAAAATTGATGTCTGAGAAATCCGTTAGATCGAAAGCCTTTCAAATGATCAAAGATAAAAAATCCCTTGTAGATGTGCTGATCGAGTTGGATCTTCCTGCCTCCGAGGTTGAAAATATGTACGCAGATTATCTAAAACTGGATCATAGAGAGATAATAACACTGTATTATAATGAAATTAAAGACTGTTTCCCTGATTTTCTCAAGTACTACAAAATAGTAAAGGACATTAATGACCATCAAAGGAATAAGATAAGAAGTATTATAGATAACGATTATATTATTTCAAAACAAGAAAGAAGGCAACACGAACAAGATTTAGAGAATGAAAGATCTCTTAAATTCAAAATAAAATTTTAATCCTTTATGATATATCTATATTAAGCGATCACTAACGAGGAGCATAAAAAATTACTAATGCACCTAATAACACCACAGCACCACCGATTATTTCAAATCTATCAGGTCTTTTTTTATCTATTATTAAACCCCAGATAATTGCCATCACCACAAATATACCTCCATATGCAGCGTATACTCGACCAAAATTTGAAGGTTGTAGAGTCGGAACCACTCCGTAAATAAACAATATAATTCCGCCTATCAATCCAAAACCTAATTTTTTTTTCTCCCTTAACCATTTCCAAATGAGGTATCCACCACCTATTTCAAGTAACGAAGCAAGCATAAATAGTCCAAAAGAAGAGAAGACAAAGAGCAAGTAAGTATTACTTGAAATTGTCGATTCCAATTTTTTTGTCACCTTTACGTGGATAGTAGAAAATTATAGTAACCCCTACGCTTGTAATAATTATTCCAATTATATCATATATATCTGGAACATTTTTTTCGAAGAAATAGCCCCAGATAATTGCCATTATGATAAAAATACCACCATATGCCGCATATGTTCTATGAAAATTGGTATTTTGAAATGTTGGAATCACGCCGTACAAGAAAAGTACAAATCCCCCTAAAGCCCCAAAAATCCAACCATAACTTTCCCTCAACCATAACCAAACAAGATATCCCCCTCCTATCTCACAAAGGCCGGCCATAAAAAAGAAAAACAAAGAATAAAAGATCATCCTATACTGTATCAATACTTTGTATATAGGGATCATTCTATTATTCATTCTCTATTTTTTTCAATCATTGAATAGTTACTTTCATCTTCATAAACTAAATCCTGGGTGTCTTTTGTGGTTTAATCAAGCTCAGTCATTGCTATTGACATTACAATTGCTGGTGATTTTTTTGCAGTGTATAAAGCATACATCATTAAAATTATTGATACAATTCTCTACTGAATCTGATAATTTGTGAGAAATGTGGTAGCCATTATACCTATTCCGCCAAACGTAGATATTATTACGAAGCCAATTGAGGAACAACTTGCGCATGCACTGCTGATAACCTCTAGGAACGAGCCTGAAATCCATGATTTACCAATTCTCAGATTGAATGTTTTATCAGGTAGATGTTCATAGCGACCAGCATTGCTAACATGATAGATATGATGATTGTAAAAATGAATCCAATTATTGCATCCTCTGGAAGATAAAAGTAAAGAATCGGAGTAAAAAACAAGAGTTCATCAAGAATATTAAAGGATATCCACAATAACGAGAAAACTAAAACAGTCACACTTATGTAAAAAACGGGATTTGAAAAGTACACTATTTTGAATCCTAGCAAAGATAAAGCCATGTCCTTATTTATAATAGGAAAACGATAACATGTAATATTTTTGCTTTCTTTTCTTTTCTGTTTGAAATGTTCGCTCGATAATGCTCAGAAATTTTTAGGCTTAAACGATAAATCTAATTAGTAGCCGTCTCCTTTTCTATACTCTCGATGATTGAACTAAAAATTGGAAATGGTTTTGGTCCTTCGATTTTCTTTATTATCGAGCCCTCACTATTCATTATCAAGAATGATGGCGTAGCATGGAATCCCAGAGAATTTGCAAAGGCAATATCATTCTCTACGAACGAATCATACTTCTTACCATTAAAACACGAGTGAAATTCATCGGTATTGATCCCATTCAAATGAGAGATAAACCTCTTTTAATAAGGAATTTGAGTATTAATAATAACTAGAAACTAAATTAGTAAGTAAGAAAAAACATATCGTATCATATACTATCTGTAAATAATTTGCTGTTAGCGCGTTAATTCTATCGAACAAATTAATTCTGCAAGTCTAAATGGTCTCGTAAAAATATCATTTTCGTGTATTTTGGTCGATTTTAGCAGTTCATTAGACAGGTGCTCTCTTGGTGAAGCGCTCATGATCATAATTCTTTGATCGGGACTTTGTTTATGAATCTCGATTGCGACTTTTAATCCAGAAAGCCCATATAAATGAGTATCCAGTAACACAACATCATAATCTTTCTCTTTATTGTCAATAGTATTAGTAAAGCAACATAAAGCCTCATCACCGCTATCAACGGCCATGTAATCCAAATTCAGAGATTCTAAATATAGTTTGATCATTGCCCGTACACCAGCGTTTGATTCTGCTAGCAAAACTCGGTATTTTTTATTTTTCTTTGTGTACGGCTTGGGACGATGCTTTGTCAGATTTTCATTGTTATGTGACAGGGTACGTGTAGAAGATCCTTCTGATAACGATGTATGTTTAGCACTGCTGCTATTCTGGTTTTTTATATTTTTCTTATAACATGCCACATAATGCAGGTATTCGACGGACATATTTTCACCCTAGATACCCAAGTTTGGTTAACATAGTTAATAAAGCATAATTTCTGTCAATATATATTAGTTTTACAAAATAGTGAAAATCTGTCAATTTACTTCCAATCTGTATATATAATGACACTATCTGTGATAGAAATATTTCGTATTAGAAGGTGTTTCCATAATTCTAAGGATCAAATCTTACCTAACAATTCCGTCTATATTTGTGTGTAAGGATTCTATATCAAATAATAAATTCAGGCAGATAATATTATATTTATGAACAAATACACATATTTTTTATTGGTACCGATAGTAGTAGCCCTATCGATGATCAGTATTTCGGCAAACCTGTCCCAAAATGTAATTGCAAGTCCAAGTCAAACATTTTGTCCTCCTATATGTTTGGATGAGGTGCAGCAGCATGTAAACGATGCAAAAGATGCATTAAATGATGGGAACGTTGTGGTAGCAAGTTCTGAATTAGATATAGTTGATAGTTTGCTCGATCAATTAGATGATATGACTAGTAAAAGCGACTAGTCAACTCTCAAATTTTTAAGATCTGGTCATACAGATCAATCAAATACAGGGAGTAATTTTTATTAGTAAATTTTATTTGAGATATAGGTATAGATGATGTACAAGTAAATGAATGACGAAATAACTATAGTTTCGGCAAGTACCTTTTCAAATCAAGCTAAGGCTGAAGAGTACAAGGTTTTGAGTCATCATTTTAGGGGCGATAAAATACACTCAGGCTCATATCATATGGACGAATTATTAAAGATTGTTAACGATTTGAAACCAAGAATGATAACAATTTTCTCAGCCGATATGCATGGAAGAACAATTGTCTCATCTCTGGAGTATTTTTTATCAAGAAAATTTAAGTCAGTTATTTATGTTATTTATGAGCTTTCTTCGAATCATAGAGGAGCAGTCATTTCAAGTACCATCATTATTAGAATGCAAAAGTATGTTTAACATGGTCATAGCAGAATGTCATTCCAATGTCGTTTGATCTTTCATTTTCACCCAATGAAATGTTAGTAACTAAGGATTTGAGCTACGCTAGTACAAATAATTCGACTAGCCTCTAGTCCTTTAATATCAGAAATATTTATAAAAATCATGTGAATTAGACGAATTTCAAGTTTAAAGAAAGTTTGTAACCATTGT
>JACDCB010000239.1 GCA_013694585.1 Candidatus Nitrosopumilus sp.
TAATAGAAGCAAAAAAATGGGATTTGAGTAAGAATAATATTGATTTGGAATTTCAACTTCCAGATACTTTAAACACAAAAAACAAAATCTTGACGATGGTTGTTTATGCTCAGACACTTAATGATAATCAAGACGGAATACAAGACCAAGACATTCTTGACCCTGAATATGTCCCTATAACATCATATACTTTTTTTAATTACTAATAATTAAAAAAGTGTTGCAACCAAACAAAGGAACTACAGTGTGCCCAATTCCAATAATTCATTTCCATAAAACATACTAATTCTTCTCACTCTCGCTTTTAATGCTCATAAAGGATGTTAAATTTTATACTTCGAATTTAGATATGATTTTTGATAGAACCTAGTACCTACTGATAAGATGCTATTTTAAAAAGGGTTTAGGAATTAAGACTTGCCAAATTTGTGTATGGACAAAATCCCTGATAATAATCCTGTAAGTCGAAGAAAAACAATTTGATCAAATATCTCTTTAGTAAGATCTTGTAACTTTCCATCTTCATGTACATCAAAGTCTTTTTCATAGCTTCGTTCTATCCATTGTATTACTTTCTTATCCAAATCATCTACGTTCTTATCTCCAATTGTCGAAATCACATTGCCTTCGATCAACTGTCTCACAAACTCAGTAACTGTCCAGTATTGGAATTCAATTAGTGGGTGCATACTAGGTATAATAAATTTTAATATTTAACACTTCTGTTTTAAATTCAGATTTTTAATTTTACTTAAATTTGGAAATACAGATATCTAAATTGAAAACTGGATCCAAATTGCAAAATCCTCAATGAATTTTCATTTTATTATCAAATTTGTCAATAAATAATTTGCATTAGTGTCGGTTATTTTAATTGTTCCGGCAATAACATCATGTGTTTGCATAATAATTATAAATACATCACAAATAAAATCAATACTCAAATCAATAGTAAAGAACTATATTGAATAGTAGACACACTAAAATGAAAAAAAGGAAGACGGATGAACAATATTTGTCATTAGATAAAATTAATGAACAAATCACTAGATGCAGCCTGTGTCCTCGTCTCCTGAAATATATTCGCAAAGTGGGAGACAATAGGCCACAAAGATATAGGGGTCACACTTATTGGGCAAAACCCGTCCCGTCCTTCGGCGATCCTAAAGCGAGATTGTTGATAATTGGTTTAGCACCGGCAGCCAATGGTGGTAACAGAACAGGAAGGATGTTTACAGGAGATAGCTCCGGGGAATGGTTGATGAAAGCAATGTTTGAAACTGGTTTTGCTAATAGTCCAAATAGTGTATCTATTAATGATGGATTACTCCTATCAGACGCATACGTTACCTCTATTGTGAAATGCGCTCCTCCAATGAACAAACCCACCAATGTTGAAATTTCTAATTGTTCCCTTTTTCTAAAAAGCGAGTCAAATCTGTTAAAAAGTACTGTAGTAGTAATCGTAACTTTAGGCAAAATGGCTTTTGATACATATTGCAAATTGAATGATATAAGGGGATTGAAATTCAAACATAATAGCGTTTATCAGATAGATTCTACTAAGACTTTGATCGTTTCGTATCATCCAAGCAGGAGAAATACCAATACTGGGACTTTAACGTGGCCGATGTGGATTCAAATATTTGAAAAGGCAAGGTCGATAATTGAGGCCAAGTTATAGAAATGCATCTAGTCGTCAAAACGTATACTTCAATTAGTGACCAAATAAGTGTTTAACTCGATAGTAATCCATATCCGTATAATCCTTTGAATGCTCTAAAAAGACAAATAAACAATAGATTCCAGGTAATCGTAGATTTTTAATTAGCTTGTTTGTTAATCCATCAAGATATTTTCGTAAGACATTACTTATTTGATTAACCCTGTTAGTAGCAAAAGGCTTTATGATTATCAAGATCCAATGCAAAATCTAATGATAGTTTTTATCTTAAAGGATATTTACGCTTGGCCCAATCTATGATAGAACCATCATACAGTCTTACATTATCAAAACCTGCTTGTTTTAGTTGCAAATAGGTGTGGGCAGCTCGAATTCCAGAGTGACAATAGCATATTATTTGTTTTTCCTGAGTAATACCTATTTTTTCGAAATCTTGTTTTAACATTTCAGCATCCTTGATCATTTTTCCCATGTCTCCAATTCCCTCTTCATAATTGTGCAGGATTGATCCTGGAATTCTCGCCTGGAAATGCTCTTGGGGTGTGCGTGCATCTATGATAGTAGTTTCAGACTTACCTTGTTCTTCATTAATGAATTGTGCGTCCGCTCTCTCCGTTGCATTAATACGTGCAACAAATCGTCTGTCAGATTTTGAAGCTGAATTCTTGGATTTTAAGTCTTTTGTTACAGGGTATCCCATTCGTAACCAGTTTTCAAAACCAATGTCTAGAATCTTTACATTCCTATGGCCAAAATAAATAAGTGTCCAAACAATTCTTGCGAGTGAAGGATCTGGGTATTCACCGTATACTATGACTAGTTTGGTGTCATCAATACCAATGTCAGTAAAAATTTGCTCAGCCTCTTGGGGTGCAATGACCAAATAAGACCCATTTTCATCGATTGATATCACATTTTCCACACCCATTGGTATTGCATTCTTAATATGGCTGAATCTAAAGGGCATACTTCCCCTGGAATCAATTATGATCAAATTTTCATCGTCTAGATGTGAAGTCAACCAGTTTGCGTCTACAATCATATTCATTTATAAAAAATCATGTATATTTGGGTGAATGTGTTATATTTGTTTAATGTATAATTTTTATAAAATCTTGATTAGATTTCTTTGAACTATTCAAATAGGTTTTATATATGTCAATAGTAATTTTTTGTGTATCCATGGCTCCAGGCAAATATGATGAAAAATCATTACCTCCTCATGGTCTTCATCTGCATAAGAATACGCAGATATTATATGGAGCTGAAAATGCGGTAGGAAAAGGAGTAGAATTTATGAAAAATGTTAAACATAAGATGGATATTACATTTGATCATAAAGCTCCTTCAATAGTAATTGAAATCCCACAATACTACAATGGCTACGCGGATATTCTAAAAAAGGGCGGAAAAATTAGGTGTATTACCGAAATCACCAAAGAGAATCTACATTATTGCGAGGAATTGGTGAAAACTGTAACTGAATTAAGACACATGGATGGTCTTAAAGGCGGTATCGCTATAAATGAAGCCGAGTACATGGCTACTACAGTCCTTCAAGAAGCACAGCCATTAACCGAGGTAATCTACAGCAATGTAGACGCAGTAGTTGCTCAGGGACAATTTATTTTTGATACTTTGTGGAAAAATGCTACAGTTGCCCAAAAGAAGATTAAAGAATTAAAAGAAGGGATCAAATCTTATGAAACAAAACTAATTACAGAATCTAATGATTCCTTAATAGAAACTGAGTTAGGGAGGATAGTACGGGATTCTTCTGAGATTAATATTTATACATCCATAGACGGTTTAAGGATTAACAAAAATTATCTTATAGAGTCCATAACACATGCATTAGCAAATGAGCGGATAAATGCGCATAAACGAATACGAATCCTTGTCGAAATCAATAGAGACAATCTAGAAATAATTAAAGAATTACTGTATTTAGGAATACAAATTAGACATAGCCAAGATATATCTTCTATCGACTACACTGTCACTAATTCAGATCTTATTATAGCCGTTCAGAGAACAGAAAAAAACGATCCTAGTGATAGTATTTTGTATAGTAATGACCCATCATATTTAGATCATTTCACAAATGTATTTGAAGAGATGTGGAAGAATAGCAAAGATCCAGAAAGAGTCATAAAATCATTAGAAGAGGAGACCGAATTATCGTTTATAGAAACCATAGATGATCCTGCGGAGTCAGTGAAATTGATTCGTACATTGATATCATCCGCTAAATATGAAATTTTAGGCATTCTTCCCAATTTTAATTCATTTTTGAGACAGGTCGAATCGGGAATGATGGAGTTTATGAAGACTATCTCTCTATCAAAAAAGAATGTAAATATCAGAATCCTTATCGTAGAGGAAACTGATAATGAAATGCAGCACAAGATTTTGACAGTATTTGATAAATTTAATGGAAATATTCCTGGCAGTTCTAACTTTGGTGAAGTCCCGTTGGAATTTCAATTTAAGGATGTCGAAAATTTTAAATTGAAAGTTCTAAACAGCAGGTTATTTACTGAGATAGGATTCTTAATTGTTGATAAGAATAAATCATTGATAATCGAATCAAAAAATATAGCTTCGATTGATATGGTTAAGTCTATTGGACTTTCATCCTATTCAAATAGTCACAGGATTTCTAAATCATATGCGTCTATATTTGAAGCTCTTTGGACTCAATCTGAACTATACGATAAATTAAAAGTACAAGACAGGTTACAGAAAGAATTTATTAATATTGCTGCACATGAACTTAGAAATCCGGTGCAATCATTATTAGGGTATTCCGATATCTTGATGAATACCACGGGTAACATCGAAAGCTATAGTAACTTTATTGTTACTATAAATCAGAGCACAAAGAGGCTTGCACGGTTAATTGATAAAGTATTGGATGTTACCCAACTAGAAAATGAATTGTTGATACTAAATAAAGAGAATTTTAGTTTAGATAAACTTGTAATAGAAATTGTAAGAGAATACAATAATAATATACATCTCTTAAATAAGAATCAGTTAGAAATCCGGTACGATTCCAGACTCAATGATTGCAATAATATTAATTCTGAAAGCAATAGAAATTTTGGATATGTATTTGCTGATAGAACACGAATTATCCAGGTTATCATGAACATCTTAGAGAATGCAGTTGAATTTACAGAAAAGGGGACAATCACTCTGAGGTTAAATGAGAACATGACAACCCATGAGGTTCTATTGACCATAAATGATTCGGGGAGCGGGATAGATCCAGAAATTCTACCTAATCTATTCACAAAGTTTGTATCAAAATCACGCAAAGGAACCGGATTGGGATTGTACATTTCAAAAAAAATAATCGAGGCACACAAGGGCACGATATGGGCTGAAAATTGTTACAATAGAAATAACAAAATTATAGGTTCAAAGTTTACACTGATCATACCGTCAAAAGACAATTAAGAAAAACTAATCATAGGTACATCATTATCAAGAAATTATGGCTAACTAGCAAGAAAATCTGTTGCCTATTGAAACTTTAATGAAGCCAAATCTTTGAAATTTCGCTAGAAAACAAATGAATTAATACAAATTGTAAGACTTGCTATTTTTTTCTATTATTATTTGAATAAATTTATTAAAATGAAAGAAAGTGAGTTAGACTTTGGTTGGAATAGTATAACTATATCTTAAATAGAAATGAGATTTCCTCAATAAGTGGTTAGGTCAGATCATTTTTTAATATAATACGATATCTTGCTTTCCCTGCCTCTAGATGTTCAAGGGCTTCATTAACTTTGGATAATGGATATTCCTCAACAAGTGGCCCGATCTGATGTCGGCTGCAAAACCCGAGCAAACTCAAGATAACCGCTGGACCTCCTGTAGGAGAGGCTCCTATTGATCTTTCGTGAGAAATCAATGGAGACACCGTGGCCCTTACCTGTGGGACAGCTCCAACAATATGCAATCTTCCTCCTGGGGCGAGAGTATTGATATAAGCATCCCAATCTATCTCAACATTTACCGTTACAATGATCAGCTTAAATTTATTTGTCAATGAGCTCAGATTATCCAAATTATTTGAATTTATGAAATGATGTGCACCAAATTTCCGGGCTTCTTTCTCTTTTTTAGGATTAGTAGAGAAAGCTGTAACTTCACAACCCCATGCTTTGAGAAAAAGGAGAGCCATATGGCCAAGCCCTCCTATTCCTACCACTGCGACGTGATCTGTAGCCTTGATCCCATTTTGAACGATGGGGCTAAATACTGTAATACCACCACAAAAGAGTGGACCTGCTGTTTTAATGTCTAGCTTATCTGGGAGTGGAAAAGCCCATAAGGCTTGACAACGGACCTTGTTTCCAAATCCGCCATGTCTACCTACAATTACATCTTCTCCAGTTAAACATCGGTTATGATAGCCACTCAAACATTGTTCACATGTTTGACATGAACGAGATCTCCATCCCACTCCAACTCGTTGACCTTTTTTTAGATGAGTTACCATT
>JACDCB010000240.1 GCA_013694585.1 Candidatus Nitrosopumilus sp.
AAATTTTCTGATTCTTCAATTATTTTGCGGATTTGAGCCACATCATATAGATAATCGCCCTGAATGCCCCCCTTACTCATTGTTTATTTCGAAAGAATCCAAATTCATAAATGTATCTGGCTTCTAAATATTTGAAAAGCATTAGAGACTCCCGAAGATGCTATTAGATTTCTATGAAAACAGACGAAATAACTGGTTTTCTCAGATAGACAGTGAGATACAACTTTTAACGGTCCTCTAAACATCTACATTTTTGTCAAGGGCTTAAGCTACTCTCACAGTGAATGAAAAAGGCAGTAATATAATAAGGATCAATGTCCCAAAATACACTCATACTTTACACAAAATTGGTGACTTTTTATTTAAGAAGGATATTTTCTTCAAAATGGTAGTAAATGTTTATGATGGCTAAATAAAAAATATCACTAATAACAAGTAAATGAAAAAAGGTTACAAGTATTCGTTCTTTACATTGTCCTGAAATTTCGACAATAATTTTTCTACTTTTGGATCAATCACATAACTACAATAGGGTACACTCTTATTATTATCGTAGTAATCTTTGTGATATTTCTCAGCAGGATAAAAATTCTTGAAAGGGGTGATTTCAGTGACAATAGGATTAGAGTATACTTTTTTATTCTCAATATCTTCTTTCACGGCCGTTGCCATGTCTTTTTGTTTTGGTGTTTGATAAAAAATGGCAGATCGATATTGTGTTCCTACATCACTTCCCTGTCTATTAAGTGTCGTTGGATCGTGTGTATACCAGAATATTTCAAGAAGTTTTTCTAATGGAATGATTTTCGGATCGAATCGGATTTGGATAGCTTCAGCGTGACCAGTTTCGCCTGTACAAACTTGGTCATATGACGGGTTATTTAGAAATCCCCCCGAATACCCAGGTATGACAGACAGGATTCCTCGAACTCGCTTAAAAATGGCTTCTGTGCACCAAAAGCACCCGTTTGCCAGAGTTATCTCTTCAGTACTATTGGACTTGTTTGAATTTTCTGCTGGGTCATTCATATAAATAGTCTAGGTGGCCACACTATTAGATTTATTGACTCGCTCGGTGTGTTCATATTTATTAGGAATATAAGGAAATGGAATAATATCACGGCTTTTTAATTGATTTAATTTCATCGAAAAAGGCTTCGATCTTAATAATTGCAATAAGAAAAGCAAAGGTATCGCAATATCAATCAAAACAATCTCCAAAAAAAAATCAATTAGTTAAAAATAAATGCAGGTATTAAGGTTTATTAAATGATATGGTCATTTAGGAATATCATTAATTTGGTTCAGGTACTCAATTACGATGAATCCTTAAGAATGTCTTTATTCTTGAATTACAAGTTACCAGTATTGTAACTCTCAAGTATGAAAATGGAAGTTGGGAAGCTGTCGTAGTAACATGTGTCAAATCAGGATCTATCTTGTAGTCTTGTCATCAAATAAAAATCCACTCTACTTCCATTGATTTGCAGACGAGATAAAAAAAGGAAATTATGATCGATTTTCTAGGTAATAAGTTCCACCACTATAAAATCTATTTTCTAGGTTTAGTTAGTTCCTTTGCAATAGCATCAATAGTATAGGTTACGGTGAAAGGCTCCCCGCTGGTCTTGTGAAATACTAGTGCGTTACCTGCGAAATTAAGTGTCCCTGAGCTTATTCCTGTTCCATTGATTTCAATCGGCACGTCAACCAAATGTCGGAGATGGGTTATTGCAATACTCTTATTTCCAGGCAAAACTGCATGATATGGCTCCCCATGGATTGAATCTGGATTCTCTATTGGTGCATAAGTGTGAAGAACCTCAACTTCTATCGGTTTACTTGCGGTAAATGTAACTGTGCCTGACCAAATATTCCCGTCATTCCTAAGTGGAAGAGCAAAGACTACTTCGTGTGATGGCTGGCCCGGATGTCTAACCGGTGCGGGTACAGACATGGAAGTGTTTTGAAGCGCTATTTCATCCAACGCTAGTAAGTTAAATGATGGCATTTCAGTCAGGGAATTTGCTGTCCCATTTGAAATGGATTTTGAGGAATTAGAAGCTAAAATACTATTTATGTCATTTACAAAACTCGAATAGGATCCAGCTGATACGTTTCTATTCTCTATTAAAGTAGGTGTACTTGTTTCATTACTAATACCGCCGCCGGTATTGCGGAAGTTATTAGGTGTATCTAGTTGAGCGTACGAGACTTGATACGAAAAAAATATCATCGCAGCCATAAGGATAAGTGATATAATACCTGTTTTTCCAAACACAATATTTTGCCTCTCTTTATATGCAATTTCTACATTCATTGTCTACTCATAACCGTTGTAAAAGAAGTAAAAAAATCTTTGCTAATCCTAGATGACTAATCATTTCTGGTCCTTGTGTAGGCGATTCTCAACATTATGACTATATGGTTTTAAAGACGCCAAAAGTGTCTCAAAAGATTATGTTTGAGTTAAATTCATTGATTGATTTGAAATACGGCTAGCCAATTAAGGTACATCATTTTGTGTGACCATTTAAAGGATTAGATAAGATGATAGGATCTTCAACTTTTTACGGCATCCATGAATAATTCTATTGAATTTAAGTCAAAAGGATCCTGGAATGCAAGAAAAAATTGGTTGATGCCTAAATTCACGTATTCTTGTATCCTTGCTCTTATTTCAGCACAATTTCCCACAAGACCCTTTTTTAGGATTTGATTGTAAACACCGGGTCCCCTCTCCATAGCAAATACTTTTTTTTTGTAATCGAGTTCTTGTTCGTTACTAGCAATAATAACATCCAATTCAATCGATCTCTTTACCACTCTGTTCTGGGACTTTTCAGAAACTTCAATGTTTTCCGCTTTTCTTGATAATCTTTCAAACTTTTCGTTTAGTGTAAAGAATTCGTTAGGAGACAAATAGGAACATTCCCACACATCTCCATAATTTGCAGCTATTTTCATCATTTTATCCTGTTTGGCGGCTATCGTTAATGGAATTCTAATTTTTGGTTTGACAAAAGAAGCTCCATGTATTTTAAAAAATTTTCCATCAAAATTTGCAATAGAAGTATTGCTCCTAGATTGACTGTAATTCATGTCAGAGATCCCCATCAATTTTGACAATAATGAAATGCCTTCGTTGAATAAAGCCACACGTTTACTTGCATTAGAATAGTTGATTCCAAAAGGATACCACCATTGAATAGAATATTCAAGACTTGCACCTGC
>JACDCB010000106.1 GCA_013694585.1 Candidatus Nitrosopumilus sp.
AACAAGGTTTTATTGAATCAGGTAAATTATGTATTACTTCATCTTCATCTTCAAGGTAAACATGATACAAAACCATCACATGAAGAATTAAAAGACTGGCTTCATAGTGGTCAAGTAGACGTAATGCGTCAAATTTAAAAATAATATTTTTTTTAAAGTAATATTTTTTTATTATATATTTAATATAACATAAAAACAATAAAAATAAAATATGTATAAATATACTAATAGATAAAAAGTATTCGAGTTTTGAAGAGAGGCAGCCATATAGCAATTTTTGATACTTTTAAAACTCATCAAGCAAAATCAACTAGAGAATCCAAGAGACAAAGAGGAATAATAGCGCACATAGCGTTAGAAAAAGACCCGAGTGGAAAAACAAGGACTTCCATAGCGCACATTTTAGCTAAGAAATATGGCATAGCCTGGCAAAATATTTACTCGGCCATTTTTAAAGATCTTGACGAGGTATTGATACCGGCAAAGGTAGTAAAGGAGGGCGGCAGATTGCCAATAAAAAGAGGTCCAAAAGCCCTTCAAATTGAGGGAATACCGTACTACGAGCTTACTAATACCGGCCTCATAATTGCATCAACTATTGAAGAAACAGGTGACATCAGGTTGCGAATGAAGCTGCTTGAGACTTATCTTTTAAATTCAAATGTGAATAATACTGGTATCAATGAAAATAATAGTGTAATAAATGACGGCATTTTATTACTATCACGGTATGCCCCATCCTTTATTTTGAAAATAATAAACGAGTACATTGTGGCATATAATCGTGGAGAAATAGAAAGAATAGACAGGCTCGACATTGAAAACCTGAAGAAAGTAATATCTAATCATATAACAATTGAAAAAGAATTGGTAGAGGCCTGTATGGTGCTATCTAATGATAAGAAGGAAATACTAAAGAACTTTATAGAAAAGATTAGTTAATGAACGGCATCTTGATGCTACCTCAAGTAATGAACGGGTATTATTTTCAGATCAAATGCTAATTCGGTATGAAAGAATACTAATTTGGCTTCATCTAATAAGATATTCAGATCTTTATATCTACTGCTAAAGTGGGTCAGACATAATCTATGTACGGAGGCCAATTTAGCTAGAGTTGCAGTTTCGATGGCAGTAGAATGATAGGATTCCATTGCCTTTGTAAGTTCGTTGGTTGAGAATGTTGATTCGAAGATCAGTAAATCACAATTTCTAAAAAAATCGCACAGACTGTCAGATGGACGCGTGTCTCCAGAAATACCAATTTTCCTACCAGGTCTTGTAGGGCCAACGATATCATGAGAATAAAATAATTTATCATCATAAATAACATCAATGCCTCTTTGAAGTGAGCCATATAATTCTCCTTCAGGAATACCTAATTCTTTTGCTCTTCCTACGTTGAATTTTCCAGGTCTCTCATTTTCAAGCAAACAATATGCATATGAACAAATATTAGGACCATGTTCGGATTTACAGTATAATATCTTATAGTCCTTCTCCTCTACAAGAGTTCCTTGAGAATTAGGAATTATATGAATGTCTAGTTGAAAAGTTAATTTAATCTGGAGTAATTTCATGTTCTCAACTAAGAAATCATAAAGTAGTTCTGGACCGAAAATATCAACCGATGTCTTTCTACCTTGTAGTGATAGTGTTTGTAGAAAACCCAATATGCCCAAGATATGATCAGAGTGCATATGAGTAATGAATAGCATAGTTTTCTTATTAAACCCCAATCTAGTACGAATAAAATTATATTGCATCCCCTCCCCGGCATCAAAAATCAATAAAGTTCCATTTCTATTTACTACAAGAGAAGAAAGCGACCGGTCTTCTGCAGGCATCGCTGCAGATGTTCCAAGAAAAATAACTTCGAGATTTACCATATAATGCTCAATCGCGTGACAAAATGGAGCACAAGGTTTTTGCAATCTCGCTACTCAAATCAATCTTGGAACAGGATCTTGGGATACTATTAGTAGAAACAATCTCATTTATTCCGGAACTTTTCAACAAATTTATGGATTTTTCATCTGATAAAGCATGAACGCACATAACAAAGATTTTACCGCAATTATTATTTTTTAATATATCCACGGCCCTTAATATAGTTCCTCCACTGGATATCATATCGTCAAGAATCACAATATCTCGATTCGTAACTGTAATATCTAGTTTTTCATCCATGGTAATATTTCCAGTGAATCTATCCCTATTTTTTTTTAACCCAATGAAAGAAGCATTCATAATTCCGGCCAACTCTTTTGCTCTAGGAACTCCTCCAAGATCTGGTGAAACAATAATAGGCTCCGTTAAATTAAAATTGTTAATGGCATATTTTGCCAGTAAGGGTATAGAAGAAATATTAAAAACATCATAATTGAAATAAGTTAATGCCTTAGTACTGTGTATATCAACAGTTATCAGATTACGGGTTCCAAAATATTCAAACAGTTTTGCGATCATAGACATGGTCACAAATTCGCCTTCCAGAAATATTCTATCTTGTCTAGCATAACCCATGTAAGGAATAACTGGGATAACTTTTGAAGCGCCAGAGCTATTACAATAGGACAGCATCATCAAGGTTTGTAAAAAATGCGAATCTACAGGAGGATAAGTGGATTGTACAATAATGCATTTTTTATTATGTAAATTTGCATCAATTCTTATTTTACTTTCTCCATCAGAAAAAGTACGTAATTCGACTTCAACAGGATCAACATTTAAACACGAAGCAATAGAATTCCCCAACTCTATTGAAGAAGGTCCCGGCAATACGACTACATCTTTCATGACATGATTGAAATAATATGAGAATCTTAAAAATGTTGAACTATGAATGATATCATTTATTAAATATGATTAAATTTCCATAATAGATCAATTGGATTGATAGAATTGATATGTATATGCGATTTGTTATCAATATTCATAAAAATATACTATGGAAAAACATGATAAAGGATAAGGCAAGATCGAGAGAATTTCCATACTCAGGAATATGATTGAAAATTATTTACCACTTCATGTGACAAATATAAAGAGCTCAATTTGATGTAATTATGTATCAATATGAAATCATATTGTGCAATAAATGTAAGGGCTATTGCTTAATAATTAGCAAGACCTCAGAATCAATTTTATCCAACTGTTCTCTAATAGCTTGAATTACTTGTTCGTTCGCGTTTAGGCTAGAAAAATCCAATAATTGAAACCCATCAACCAATTGAACATTTGGAGATAGATCAGAATTTGAGGAAAATTTGGAGATGATTGATGGGAGATCTGCAGACATTTTGGTTGAAAAGCCATGTATCAATTTGCCATTATCCAATGAGAGACGCACTCTCCCAAATTTATCTAATATCAATATAGATTGCATTCTTGTTTTAAAGAATAATTTTTTTTTCTGATATGTATTAGTAAAAATACAATAATTTCCTAGTTTATGTTCCAAAGTAATATCCCCATCATGATGGAATAAGTCTTTTGCAATATCTACTAATTCTTCTTGTTTTAACTCTCTAGAACTGATATTATTCAAGTCTAGAGCAACATTACCGATAACAGTGACTCTCAAAATTGAACGATCGCTTATATATTCCGATTGAACGGATAGTGAATCTGGAGCCGCATTTTTTCTAATAGCTACATCTTTAATCTCCGTTATTAATTGAGTAACATCTTCAGGAGTAGGATTATTAATGGTTTTCTCTTTCTCTTCATAAATCATTCCTGTGGCTACACCTATAGATGAAATGACATCGGCGTAATCTGCCTTTTTGTATTCAAAACCGAGTTTCTTAGCAACAAGTGGTACCAAAACGGAAGCACCGCCTCCTCCTCCAATAACTACTATTCTGTTCTTTGATAATTTGTACTCTTTTACCATTGGAATTATATAATCGGATATCTTTGAAACAGAAATATCTAAAACTTGTCTAGCAATTTGCTCAGGCGACATTCCCATATAGGTAGCCAACTTCGTAAATGCAATCCTAGCTGAATCCACATTTCCATATGCATTATCATTCTTAGGGATGAGACCTAATGCATTTGCGGCACATGTATTGGTGATCCCGTATGCTTTTCCTCCAGGAACTTTGATACTAATATAGTCATTTGGATCATTATTCAATGGACTAATAGGTACAATTTCACCCTTTATCAATTCGTCAGGATCGGCAAAACAAGAATACTCTAATCCTGCAATATGTGAGGATCGAGGACCAACATCAATAATCTTTCTCTTTGATGAAAGTCTCAATAAAGACCCCCCAGCAACCCCACATATTCGTACATCAAGTGATCTTATGCAAGTTGGATGTTCCATTATGTTCACATAGCGCATCTCAGGCTTTCCATCCTTAATTATACTAATGTTAGTTGAAGTACCACCAACTTCAATAAATATACCTTCTAAAACCTGCAAAAAAAGTAAAGCCCCTACAACACTTGCAGCTGGACCTGAAAGCACTGTTATTATAGGCTTGTGCAAAAATGAATCCAATGTGGTTACACCACCATCACCTTTCATTATCATTACCGGTACATCTATGCCTAAGTTATTGACTGCAGATTTAACAAAATTTGCGGTACTTGTGGCTTTTGGAAGAATGCTAGCATTAATTGTTGCTGTCAAAGTTCGGATCTCTAACCCATAAATTCCAGTTAATTCATGCCCGGCAGTACAAGGAAGTTTAGAATGTTTCATTACAAATAATTCGTTACTTGGATCATCAACTCCGAAAGCCTCACTTACGACTATTGATTGAGCTCCCTCGGAAACCAAATTCTCTATGGATTTTTCGATCCCAGGTTCTTCCAAATATTTAGAGGTATCCAAAAAGGTATAACAGGTTCTTAGAAATTTATTAGAATTTAGGGATATATCTTTAATGTGAGTTCTTTTCACGACATTCGTTTTTTCCATTCCTACCCCCATTCCAATAATGCCAACTTTTGATACGTCTCCTTCAAGAAAGGCATTGACAGCTTGGGTAGTACTATGAGAAATTAACTCTATTTCTTCCCGGTCTATATTGCACATCTCAATTAATGAGGATAAGGCGTTAACGATACCGACAGAAACACCCCCTTCTAAATAGTGTGTTGTTGAAACAGATTTTTTTCCAAGTATTTTTTTTTCAATTACGTCAATAGCTACGGCTTTGGTAAAAGTGCCCCCTACATCTATTCCGATCCTAATTTTTTTCATACCTTTTGTTCACTCGCTTTCATAGAAACCAGAAAAACGTTTCTTTCATACATTCTAAGTAATTTAAATGCTACCACATCCAAGAGTTACATTTGTAGCGAGACATCAAATATTATTTCTTTAAATCCCATATATCTAAGAATTGACTGAAAGTTTTTTTTATCTGCAGAAACAAGAATTTCAAGCTTGCCTTTGCTATTCTTACTCACGTCTCCAGCATATTTGAGATAATTCTTCACATCTTTTGCAACTTCAAATGAAGAATTGATGAACTTAATGGATGGCAAAATAGCTTCAATATAATTTTTAACAAATGGTAAATGGGTGCTACCCAATGCAATAACATCAATTGTGTTATCAATATTTGAGTCAATTATTTCTCGGATTTTATCATAGGTGAATTTCTGATCAAATAAAAATGATCCACTTTCAACTAGATTAATAATCTCTGAAGAATCTACCTTATCCACAAAAATCTGCTGAGGTATTTCTTTTTTTATCAAGTAATTGAACTCTTTGCTATCAAGTGTACCTTTTGATGCCATTATTGCTATGTGTTTGTTCCTACTCAAGTTTATTGTCTTATCAAGCGGTAGTTTTGTTGAAATGATAGCTGTCGAAAAATTGTTTTTAATTTCATCGTAAATTTGAACAGACGGGGTATTTGATGCCATTACTATTAGTTTTGGCTGATATTTCTCTAAAAATTTAATGGATTTTAGTATTATTGACTTTAATTCACTCTTTGTCTTATTTCCATATGGAAAATTCTTTTTATCTGCAAAATACAAAATGTTCTCAGATGGAATAATCTTTCTCAATTCTCTCACAACAGATAGTGAACCCAATCCTGAATCAAAAACCGCAATTGGCCTATATAGCATATCTAACAGTATTTAATAAAGAGGTAAAAATGTTTGAAATGTAATTATTTTCCAATACAACAATTACCCTCAGGGATATGATATCCATGGGGACAGATCTTGGGATGTTTTAACAAGGTGCATAGTGCATCGGTAAAAATTTCTTTCATATGATGTTCAATGCCACAAACCATCTCTTCATCTACATCAATTTTTAAGGCATCTTTCATAAGTACTTCTAACAGTCGAGTGTTTCGTATCATTTTTTTCCCAATGTTCTCACCCTCTTTTGTAAGTGTCACTATGGAACCTTTTTTATAATCAATTAAAAGAGAATCATTTAACTTATGAAGCATTTGAACCACTGATGGTTGTGTAACATTTAAAATTTTGGCTATGGAGCTAACCTTTAACTCTTGGCCATTTTCTAAAATAGACCACATTGCCTTCAAATACATTTCAACATGCTCGGCTTCTGCGGTGCCTACATACAATTGCTCTGGGAGTCCAGAATTTTTTGAATAAACAGTCAATGTATATGATTACACGGTATTATTTTTTAACTTTATTGATTCAAAATTAATTGAAGTAAAAAAGTTAAAGGTAAATTCATTCATTTTTAATAGAGCGTCAACAGACTTATTACGAGATAGAACAATGCAAGTTTCGTTCGTTTATCTTAAATTGTAAAAGGACCTGTTTTTTGTTTAATATCAATTCTACTGACTGGATTTTACTTTTGTAAAAGACAACCTTTTTTCCTTTTTCATTTATCACAACTCTATCTGTAAATAACAGTCCAAGCTCCTTGAGTTTTTTTATTTTTTTATATGTTGAGCTAACAGGCAAGTCATTTTCCTTGCATATTTCAAAAACGGTTTTGGATTCTTCAATGGTAGACATTACAATCTTGTAAGAAAATCCATCAAACAATTCCTTCAATAGAATTGAAGCAGTTTTATCTTCTTGATTCAATAAATATTGCTGATTAGATAACATCATTTAGGCTACCCTAATTGTTAGGGTAACCTAATATTTAAACGGTGTTATATTATTCAAGTTTACTCAAAAGTTTATTATAATTTTTTCAGATTGTGTATACTCTATGGTTCCTATTTCAAATCTGGTTAAAATTTATTGCGATATTTAGATAATTCGAAAAGAGCATCAGTATGATAAAATACATTTTAACTAAGTGTCATTGAAACTAGTTTTTTTGTTGTTTGAGTAAAAGATGTTGTTTCTAGTGCTATGATACCGAGAATTTAATATCTAAACAGGTAATTATTACGAACAAAAATGTGTAGTAGGGCTCGCTATTTTACAACAATCTCACCAACCATCGATGGGTGGTAAACGCAGTAATAATCAAAAGT
>JACDCB010000266.1 GCA_013694585.1 Candidatus Nitrosopumilus sp.
TTTTCACTCGGTAAACACTCCTCTAGTGATGCTAAAAAGACCATCCTTTTTGTATGTGTTCAAAACGCTGGTCGAAGTCAAATGGCACAAGGTTTCTTCCGAAAGTATGCTCCTAAGGACTTTGAAGATAGAAGTGCTGGTACTGTACCTACATCACAGATTAATCCAATGGCAATAAAAGCTATGAATGAGGTTGGAGTAGACATTAGCGATCAAAAACCAAAGGACTTGACAGACAATATGATAAGAAATGCAACAAAGATAATTAATATGGGTTGCATGGATGATAAATTCTGTCCTGCATTTTTTGTACCCAAAGTTATAGACTGGGGAATCGAAGACCCCAAAGGAAAACCTATTGAAAAAATAAGAGAAATAAGAGACGAGATTGAAAAACGAATAAAACAACTGGTACAAGATCTAGACAAGGAAATCACCATCTAGGGTATCTTAAATCCAGAAATTAACACCGTTAGTAAACTACAATAAGAAAATAAATAATCATGTCAAAGGAATTAACTTTTACTTCTGTAATAGAGAAACTTTCTTCAAATCAAAAAAAGTTTATTGTTGAAGTTATTGGAACTTTTATTGTCGTTGTTTTGGCAACAGGTTCAGTAGTTATTGATGCAAAATTAAATGGAATCTTAGGTATACCCTTTATTGCGTTTGCTCCTTTTGTTGGAGTAGCAATAGGCGTTTATTTATTTGGAAAAATCTCAATGGCGCATTTTAATCCTGCTGTAACACTCGGTTTTCTTATAACAAAACATATTACAAAAAATCAATTGTTCCTCTATTTTGGGGCAGAGATAATAGGTGCGTTATTAGGAAGTCTATTTGTAAAATATGCGATAGGAAGTGAAGCAAATGTGGGGGCAAACAGTCCAAATTATTCTTATCCTTTGCCTATAATATTTGGAATAGAAGTTCTGGCGTCAGCTTTGTTAATGAGTGTGATATTGATAGTTGTTTATACGAAGGGACTGAAAGGTTTAGGTGGGGTAGCAATTGGAGGCATTGTTGGCTTAGATATTTTGTTTTTGGCTTTTATTTCTGGTGCGTCAATGAATCCCGCTCGATCTTTGGCTCCGGCATTAGTGTCTGGAGTGATTGGAGATTTATGGTTATATTGGACGGCCACGTTCGTTGGCACGACAGTGATTGCTCTGATAGGTAAAAACTATTTTCTAAAAAAATCAAAAAGAAATATTATTTGATTTGTATTTACGGGTTCATAACTCTAGTATAAAATAGCAATCTTTAGATCTTTCATCAACAAAGCATCTACTTTGATACAGAAGAGTGCAGGTGTGGGATTCGAATCCGGTCATGTTGTTATTTGGAACAAAGAATAGAATTTTGAAAGAATTAGTCACCTTTGGCTTTGAAAAGAGCCATATTTCCTACTACGAGGAAGTATATAGGATAAATTTGCCGAACTAGAGTTGTTTTCTAAATCCGAACATGGGTCCATTTTTATAAACTAACATCCCCTCCTCCATTTATTGAATGCATCTAACTATCTCGTAAAATCCTGATCCGCTAGCATGTCATCTATTTTATTAAAGATATTTACTATTATTAGAAAATGTTTATCTCAAGATGTAGAGATTATTTAACAACCATGTTTACAAAAAAAACAGCATATGTTTGGCTATGGCCACTTGGATTTACAGTTGTAATTCTATTTTTTTCTAATTTATCTATAAATATATCAAATGCAACAACAAATGTAATTGAAAGCACTAATAATGATATTGACCATCAAACCCAGCAAGTATTCATTGCAAAACTGACAGGTAGTCAAGAAATACCATTTGTAAATACAGAGGCATCTGGCACTGCACTATTTAAAGAAAGTTTGTTAAAAAATGGCACCCTAGAATATGAATTAATTTTAAATAATATAAGAGACATTACGGGCATATATATCGAGTATAATAACACTATTCCACTAAAAGAGATTTATAGTAATCCAATAATTCCTAATATTTGTTGTGTATCATTAGAAGCATCTGAACCTGGAAACTTTTATTTGAACGGAATAATAGAAGATGATATTAATATAACACCTTTAGATTTGATCAAAAGTGGTATTTCATTGCCAGTAGACGATAATGCACCAAGTGATCCTGTAAATGGTAATATACCTATAATAGAAATCTTGATTCCTAATAACAAGTCGAATAACTTGACAGGATTGTTTGAATCTGGATTGGTTTTCCTAAATGTGGAGACAAAGTCTCATCCTCCAGGAGAAATTC
>JACDCB010000023.1 GCA_013694585.1 Candidatus Nitrosopumilus sp.
AAAAACAGGAAAATTCGAATACACATCTGTTTATAATATTAACTGTAATAGAAAGTATATTATTGATTTGTCACCAGTTACAGTATCAGTAAAGGAGGTCATCATTCCAAGAGAAGATGTGGTATACGGCGATAACTATTACTCTAGCATAGACCAAAAGCATAAATCACAAATTTGTAATGAGACGAAGTGAAAATAAAGTTGTATCTTCGGTCGGACAAGATTTGAACAATGAAGAAAAATTCTGCTGTATAGAACTGACCTTTTAAAGATTCCAGATTTACGTAATTAATTGATTCTAAAGTGTTTGTTTATATCCATTCTTCCGAGATTTATTTAAAGATAAAAAGTATCTTATTAATCATAGTAATCTAAAAATGACATTACTTGAAAATGATATAAAATTGTATAGTAGTGAACCAGTTTCGTATTTTTAAGAACAGGTAAAGGAATTAACCATAGATGAACTCGATTGCAATTGGCCCATTGAAATTATTCTGTTTTAATCTTTGTAATAATCTCTCAAGATTAATATCATTGTCTAAATGCTCTTCATCTTTTACTGCTATGAATTGATTCTTGTAATCTTTTCTAAAAACTTCATAATTGGAATAAAGCCATTTGAAATTATCTTTTAGCTCGTTTAATTCATCAAGCTCACAGTCCATGAACATTTGCGGATTCATGTACAAACATAGTTTGTATTTCTTATAGTCATATTGTATATAGTCTATATCAATATCAATATCAATATTTTACATACCAGGTCCATTGAAATATTTAGATCGATAAATTCGGTCCTTAGAATGTCTAATTGACTCACCACGTTTGTTTCAATTATTTCTCAGCATTCATATAGGATTTTATTAAACAACATTTTGTAGGAAAGCGATTCGTAAAACGGGTAGGATTTGAGTTTTGTTTTGTAGTTTTAGTTTCGTGCGAACTGCTACGCTATGCTACCACTAATATGAAATGAAAATCTGTTCTAAAATCACAAATTTATCTGGAAGAGCGTAAGATTAGTTTCTTTTTTCAGATGATATGTTTTTGGAATAAACCTTGTAAAACTCAATAAAAACTAAAATAATTAAGATATTTATTATGAGAGTAGATTATATAACAAATATGGTAATTAGTAGTAATAATAATAAAAAAAATGTAGAAAATAGTAAAATCAAAAAGGAAAATAAGGATGCAATTGATTCTACAAAAAAGGACGGTATCAACGTATCAAGTTCTATTTTAACAGAATTAGACAATAAAGAAAACGAAAAGCTCTCATATTACGAAAAACAAGTTCTAAAGGAATTAAAAGGTATTAAAAAAACATCCAAGAATATCCTCAAGAGTATAAAGAAATTCACTAGTAATTAAATTTAAAGATGACTGGAATATCCACTCATCATCTTCAAAAATACAAATAAATGATTTACTTTAATAGTACGAAAATTTGATTTGTGATCAAGGTCACCAGACGTTGAAAATGTTAGTTTTTTGGAATTGTTTTATTTTTACCAAAAGGACAAATTTTTATCAATTAAATTGATCTAAAGATCAAGGTAGTCTCCAAAATCAAGGTCTACCTATAATATCAAATCATCACTCAGAATATACTAGTCGAGTACTAGGGAACTACATTTTGAACGCCCTACTCAACATTATTAATTCTGGCCCAGTGGTTAGATTACCTACAATCAAAGACTGAGTGTTCCAAACAATGCCCGATGATAGATATGGAATACCACCATTGATAGTTAAAGGTTCTACCTCTACCTTTAAGACTGATGAAATAATTTCAACCTCCTTCTCTGTGGCCTTTGGATGTACCGCAGCACCACTATTTGTCGATACAATGAGCGAACCAGTTTGATTGAAATCAGCAACAGACATGGTGTGAGCCTCTACTCCTAAAACATCACCTATTTGTTTATCAAACTCATTCTTGAATAATGGAGACACTATTGCTCCTTTATCATTAGTGGATATTAGATTGCCTATAGCCGTCAATTTTGAATCTAGTTTGAATACATTCAATCCAGTTACATGTTTTAGATGCACCACCTCATCCTCTGCTGCTGTTGAAGGCAGTAGCATTCCATTATTATTTAGGACTACCATAGGACCAATTATTCTATTTCCTGCTATAGAAACAAAAATTGGATCCACTTCTAAAATTTCCGTTATTTTCTTTAACTTCGTCTCAGCATAACCATGTGGAAGTAATACTAGTTTATCGTTAGATTTTGCAAATATACCTACATTAGGACTTTTATACAAGTCATTCCTGAAAATACCCAAATAATTTAGAACATAGGTAGATTATCATATGAACCTATTGATTAAAGAGTAATATAATAATAAATAGAAATGTAAAAAATACTAATTATAATATGGTAATAGAATTTAGTATGTCTATTAGGAAAGTCAACTTAATAATTTTCGCATTACCATGTGTATTACTCTTGTTTTTTTATAGTTGGTTTGGCCACAATAGCCTAATAGACACTACAAAGGAACTTCCTTTTTTTACAGTGAATAAAGCATTAGCTCAAGAAACGATTTGGTCAAATTACACAACTGATGATAGCACTCTAAGCATAATATACCCCGCAGAATGGGAGATTGTTGAAGATAAAAAGAATGACGAAAATCAGACCAATGATATAATAGTATTTCTATCGCCAATAGCAAACCCTGAAGATCTCTTTCAAGAAAACATCGTCTTGAATATTTTGAAACCAAAAAATAACTTTACAATCAATGAAAGCATCAATACACAAGATGTAGTTCAGAAACTTGTAAATCAGAATCAGGGATTTAGATTTGACAACATATCCACCATACATATTGATAGCATAAACAAAACTGCTGAGAGTATAACATATAACTTTGAAAATGCAGGCTTTTTGTTTAAAACTAAACAGATTTTTTTGACTATTAACAATAATATCTATATTTTTTCCCTTTTAACTGAGCAAAAGGAATTTGACAAATACATATTAATTTTTGACAAGATGCTCACGAACGTTCATCTACCAATCTAAAAAAAGAGGCGTTTTGTTAGTTTGCAATCTTGTCAAATCCGGTGAAAATTTGTGTATCAAGGATATTTGTAAAACTAGCAGTCAAAACATCAGTCATTTTAGAAGAACTTGGATTTGACCACACAAAAGAGTTATGATATTGACTAGAATCAGAAATAGTATCAAGACTTTGTGCAGAAATAGGGTGTAAAGATATAGAGCTTTCATCAATATTATCAGCCATACTGGTTTGTGAAATCGTCAAATTACCAACAATAATAATTGTCGACAGTATGATTAACAGAGTCAATTTTGATGTAATTATTTTCATATCTTAAAAAATAGTAGTTATATATCTTATAAGAAACTCTTCAATCGTTACAGTAATAAATTTAATTAGATTTACACTTTGTAAAATCAACTATTTTTTTTTCTATAGTTTTTCATCTGAATGTTTATATCTATCTTTCAGATTCCACAGCAACTTTATTCTTATCCTCATATTTCTTGATATGATTTCCTAGATCTAGAGTTTTGGAAATTTCATCTAATCCATTTACCAAGTAATTTTTTAACGTAGGATCAATATCAAAACCAAAGACTTGAGAATTTATCTTAATTTGTTGTTGTATTAAGTCAATTTCAAAGTTTTCGTTTATTTTGGAGGAAAAGAAATCTTCAATTGTATTTTTGTCCATTTTGATGACCAAAACACCATTTTTAGAACAATTATTGTAAAAAATATCTGCAAAAGATACTCCAAGAATTACTTTGAACCCGTAATCCTTAAGGGCCCATACCGCATGCTCTCTTGAGCTTCCTATACCAAAATTTTCACGCGTTAAGAGAATCTGCCTTCCACTAAATAGGGGCGAGTTCAATACAAAATCCTTTAATGGTATACCTTGTTTATCATAACGCCAATTAAAAAATAAATATTCACCGTATCCAGTTTTGCCCAAAAGTTTTAAGAATTGCTTTGGAATGATTTGATCTGTATCAATATTCGCAATATCAAGCGGAACTACCTTGCTTGTTAGATTCTTAAACGGATCCATAAGGTCACCAGTAATTTTTATCTGTAATAAATCAAACTTAAACCCATTCTCTCACATCAACAAACTTTCCGGCTATTGCAGCGGCCGCAGCCATCAAAGGACTAACAAGGTGAGTACGTCCCCCTGTACCTTGGCGTCCTTCGAAATTTCTATTTGAAGTGCTAGCACATCTTTCACCTGCTTGAAGTATATCAGGATTCATGCCTAAACACATACTACACCCGGGCTCTCTCCATTCAAAACCAGCATTGATAAAAATTTTATCTAATCCCAACTTTTCGGCAGCAATTTTTACCTGCTGTGATCCGGGAACGACCATTGCTTTAACATTAGAAGATACTTTTTTTCCTTTCACTGCATTAGAAGCTTCGATTAAATCTTCCAATCTTGCATTTGTACAAGAACCGATAAAAACTCGATCCACTGAAATATCAGTAACTGGTAAACCCGGTTTCAAATTCATATATTCGAGGGCCTTAATAGCAGATTTTTTTTCATCATCATTTCCTTTAGAATATTCATCAGGAGAAGGAATTGCAGAGTCCACATCGATAGTCATAGCTGGATTAGTGCCCCAAGTAACTTGTGGAGCAAGATTATCGATATCAATAGAGAAAGTCTTATCGTATTGCGCTCCGTTATCAGATCTGAGATCCTTCCAATTATCTATTTGTTGATCAAATAATTCATTTTTGGGAGAAAAGACTCTTCCCTTTACATATTCAAAAGTAATATCATCTGGAGCAACAAGACCTGCTCGAGCACCTGCTTCGATAGACATATTACAAATAGTCATGCGTTTTTCCATTGTGAGGGATGAAATGTAGTTTCCCTTATATTCAATCACTGATCCTGAACCACCAGATGTACCTATTTTTCTAATAATGTTTAATATAACATCTTTAGAAGATATAGCATGGTTTTGCTTTAAGCCACCATTCAAAACTATTTCAAAATTTTTTGACTTTTTCATCCATAGACATTGAGTCGCCAATACATGTTCTACTTCACTGGTACCTATACCAAAAGCCAGGGATCCGAATGCCCCGTGAGTAGAGGTATGGCTATCACCACAAACAATTGTACTACCGGGGAGTGTCAATCCCAATTCTGGGCCAATTACATGAACTATCCCTTGATACTTATCATGAATATCAAAAAGTCTTATTCCAAATTCTTTACAATTATTTTCCAATGTTTTTATCTGTAACGATGAGATTTGATCCACAATGGGCAAGGACCGGTTCGTAGTGGGAACGTTATGATCTACAGTAGCAAAAGTAAGATCAGGTCTTCTAACACTTCTCTCGTTAATCCTAAGGCCATCAAAAGCTTGAGGTGAAGTTACTTCATGCACATAATGTCTATCAATATATAAAAGCGACAAATCACTATTTTCATCAGAATATACTACGTGATTATCCCAAATCTTGTCGTATAGAGTTTGTGCCAACTATAATATATAATAACAAAAGGACTATAATAATAATTATTTTATAGTTAATTGAGAATTAACAATGCTTAAATGTAGTCTTTTAGCATTTGATATAAATGCATGTTAATGATGATCGATATCCTCAACAAATTTTAGATCAAATTAAGAAAGGAACAACTACTTGTGCTCTTACCTGTAGTGATGGTGTAGTATTAGCTGCAGATACAAGAGCAAGTGCAGGATTATTTATTGCAGATAGGCATGTAATGAAAATACAAAAAGTTGATAATCATTTAGGTATGACAATTGCAGGTGGTGTTGCAGATGCCCAAAATCTAGTGGATACAATGAGATATAACGCAAATATATACAGATTATCTAAAAAAGAGCCTATTCCAGTCAGTTCTGCTGCAAGACTATGTTCCAACATTCTATTTAATCAAAGATATTTTCCCTTTTATGTTCAAATTATCATGGGAGGATTTGATTTTCGTCAACAAAAAGGACAAATTTATAATATAGATTTATTCGGTTCGATGACTACAGAAAGCTTTATTTCAACTGGTAGTGGGTCCCCCGTTGCATATGGATATTTAGAGTCAGAATTTAAAGAAGGAATGAGCGTAAATGAAGCTTATAAAGTAGCAATTCAAGCCATTGCCGCAGCAATTAGAAGAAATGCAGGTACTGGAGACAGCATAAACGCAGTAATGATAGATAAAAATGGATATACAGAATTATCTAAAGAAATTAAAGATAGCGTAGGCGCTAAATTTTAATTATTTTTATCCAATCATACCACAGAATCATAAAATAGAAATTCAATTTATTCTAACTTAATCTAATTTATAACCAATAAAATCTTCAATTATGACTTCGGTCTCCTTTGGGAGTTCAATAATAGGGAGTAATTTTTTAATGAACTTATTAGCAATTATATGAATTGATTTAAAAGTATTATTTTTTAAGAAGGAGTTTAATAATTTCAGGAATTCAGTATAACTTTTAGGATCATATTCGTCAAAATGTTTTGTAAAGATATTATGAGATGTAGGATAAATATCTGATATTTCAACCGGAATCAAGCCAAAAAAAGGATTATAAAGACAAATAGAAGCATCAGGAAATGTACTGGAAAGTTTTCGTAATACAGAGGAGGAATAGAATGGTCTTATCCCCTGATCTGGATATAAAAGTAGGATATTATTGTTGGGCGATTTGTAGTTATCAATTAGCATATTGCGATAATTTTTTAGCTCTGGTCTAAACTGATCTATTGGTTCAAACAAATAGATTGCCTTTTGCTTGAAGACAGGAGTATTTTGTTGAATATATTCAAAATTCTTAATTGCATGAATTGCATCCATTAATTTGGGATGAGATCTTGCTTTTTGCAGTACGTATTCCCAAAGCCTACCATCGTAAATTGATTGCTTTACTGCAGACATCTCCTGTTTTAGAACATACAAATTATGTTTAGCAAGATTAATAATTCTGGTTTGAGGGGTTTCATCGATCAACTCTTTAACTGAATAATATGAGCAAACAGGACAGCAGCACGGTAAATATGAAAGATCTTCTAACCTCAGTGTGCCTGAAGGACTCATATAACGATTAGCTTTTGCATACAAAATATACGATGCGGAATCAAATGTATCACAACCTAATGCAACAGCAAGAGGTATTGTTAATGGATGACCTGCACCAAATAAATGGATAGGCTTGTTTGGTATGGATAATTTGGTAGCTTCTATAAGACGGGCGAGTGTAGAAAACTCATAAGCTTCCATCAGTTCAACTGGGCTACCAATTGCAAAAAATGAAAAGCCTTTTTTATCTAAAAGTGAGGCGGAATACCGTACGAGATCAAAATGCTCAGCTCCCTGGATTGTTCCGGTCCATATTTCACCTTTTGATGATAAAATATCATCATTGCTATTATCATCATTCTGATCAGTTCTATTTTTTCTTATGATATCGATTGTTTCATCTATATTTGAAATAGTTTCGTCCACATAGGATTTGGCCGTATTATAAGGTAAACCATAGCCTGTTGGTTTATCTAATGGAACTGGAATATCACTACCAATATCAAGTTCAAATTGGGCCATTATCGAAGGTGTTACATTGACTTTACCATATTCTAGCACTTGGTAACCTCCTGAATCTGTCATGATAGGTCCGTCAAAATTAACGATTTGATGAATTCCCTGTTTTTCGGCCTTTTCACCATAAAATTTGAATGCTATATAGGCATTTGTTATTATACATTCAAAGCCAAGACTTTTTAAAAAACTTGGGCTGATTTGTTGTTTGACTGGATGAATTACAGGTATAAAAGATGGAGTTTCAAAAGAACCATGAGGAGTGGTTAATTTACCGATTCGAGCAGCTAAATCAGTACATTTCACCTCAAATACCAAGATTAATTCTTTGACTCCCTAAGGAATTCATCGTAAATAGCTTTTACACGTGAAGCAGACAAACCAGATCCTTCTTCGATTCCAGATTCGGTCACTTTAATTTTATCCATCACAATGATTGCGCCTACGTCCTCTCGAATCTTTACTAATCCAGGGAACACTCGTGACAACCTTTCAGAAAGAGCTTTCAAATCAAATGGCTTCTCTAAGAGCTTTACCTCTTTTACGAATAAACCGTTTATCATTAGTTTTTGGATTTGTTGAGAGTCCACATGGTCCAATATTAAATCAAATTTTTCATTTAAACCAGTCAAAACACCAGAATAAGTTTTATTGTCGGAAGTCTCAATTGAAACCTTTTTTCCTAAAAATTGTACACTTTCTTCAGCAAATTTTCTTGAAATTAAAGCAGCCATAATCCAAGAGGATAATGTCTTAAGGTATATATATATGAAGTTAGTTTAATCTAGATTTATTTCAAAAATTTCAACATATCCGGATCATTTTGAATAAGTGGCAACCAATCGATGTTTCCGAAAGATCTTTGCTTCTTATCCATATACATATTGACAATCTTTTGAGCAGATAAGGATGGTAAAACACTAGTTTCGATCTCCAATTCAGAAAGCTTAGAAAATTCAAAGTTATTTAATGCATCATAAGATATTATGCCCAAGATCTCAGCAACCATATTGTCACTAATTTTAGTTTGTGAATATGATCTGTCTTCATATATTTTTCTTAATTCGTATGGAGACCTTCTTAATATTACGGCAAGGTCTACTAACAGCGGATCTACTACATAAGGTGCAAGATGTCCAACGATGATACTATCCTGATATTCTTTTTTAGAAAGCATCAAAGTCAAAAAATCAAATGACTTTTGAATATCTACATCATGATTTCCTCTTTGGGAAGAAATCAAAAGATTTTCAGATAAAATTATCTTATTTATATCAACAATTGGTACTTTATCAAACAAAGATGAGAGTATAGTAGCGATGGTGTGTTTGCCAACACCAGGTGTTCCAGAAAGTATTATTTTCAAAATACAATTACCATTATCTCATATTCTTAAAGTTTTCTCATTATCTAAATGATGAATTAAACAAAATTCTAAGAATATTCATTGAAGAAATTATTGATGTAATCTGTAAGATCGTCCCTTAATTTGATTACTTTTGTCCTTTTATCACCATCTAGATTTGTATGAAGTAATACGTCTAAACCCTCAACCAAGTATTGGATGTTTGAGAATGTAAGCAGACTCTTTTGATTTCTGTCAGTATTTTCTTCCACGTCGATAATGTTATTTCGGAATTGTTAAAGTTTATGGTTTATTCAGTTAAAAAATGAGCAGATCACTCGTGTGTGTGGAGAAAGAGAGAGGAACTCACTTTCATAAGAACACATCACTAGTTTTATCATATAGAAAAATCTAATCAAACTTTAATATATATAGAAGTATCAAAATTAATCATGATAAAAAGGCTTGGTATTATTTTTTCAGGACTATTGATAGTGTTATTATTATCAAACATCAGTTATAATGCAAACGTCCAAGTATTAGCACAGCAAAATACTTCGGCAAGTACAAACACTTCTGTTCCCATTGCTTCTGACACAGTGTCAAA
>JACDCB010000035.1 GCA_013694585.1 Candidatus Nitrosopumilus sp.
TTCTGACTGGTTCATTTCCTTCAATTCACGATTTATATAAAAGATTTGTGAATATTATAATAAGCAATTGGATAAACACGGAAATTTGAGTCATAGAGTTGCTGTTTTAGACCAGGAATTGTGCCAACCAAGAAAGTGTGGTCTAGAGTGCATAATCTATTGCCCTGTCAATAAAACTGGTGGAGAATGTATTATTCAAAGGCCTGATGATGGTAAGGCTGTTATTTCTGAGGATTTGTGTACGGGATGTACTATTTGTATTAAAAAGTGTCCTTTTGATGCTATTGTAATAGTTAATCTGGCTCAGGAAATAGGTGTAGACAAAATACATCAATATGGAGTTAATAGCTTCAGGTTATATAAAATCCCTATACCAAAGGAAGGGACAGTAACAGGTATTGTCGGTAGAAACGGTATGGGAAAGTCTACAATAATAAACCTGCTTTCAGGAAATATAAAACCTAATTTTGGTAACTTTGATAAAGAATTAGGTTGGGATGAAATTTTATCAAAGTTATCTAACATCGAGCTGCGGAAACACTTTGAAAAAATTCGATCCAAGTCATTGCGTACTTCTATAAAACCTCAACTCGTATATCTTATTCCAAAGGTTTTCAAGGGTACCGTATCTGAATTATTAAAAAAATATGATGAACGGAAAGTTTCAGATCTCTTGATAGAAGATTTAGGTCTAAAAAATTCCCTAGAAAGAGACCTTTCAACACTAAGTGGAGGAGAATTACAAAGGGTAGCCGTTGCTGTTGCTGCGGCTAAGGATGCAGAGTATTATTTTTTCGATGAACCTTCTTCTTTTAATGATATTTATCAACGTTTGGCTGTGGGACGGGTTATAGATAATCTAGCTAAGGAGGGCAAAAGTGTAATGATTGTAGAACATGATATGTCTTTACTTGATTACCTATCAGATAACATCTATCTTACTTATGGAGAACCTGGTGCCTATGGTATAGTGTCGTCGCTTCAAAGCACTAAAGTTGGTATAAATAATTTCTTGGAAGGATATATTCCTACTGAAAATGTTAGGTTCAGGGATAAGGCATATAAATTTGATATATCAAGTATTACCGAGACTGTTCTCTCATCTTCTCCTATAGTGAAATATACTACCCTTACTAAAACACTCGGTCAATTTTCTCTTACCGTTGATAAGGGAGAAATTCATGAAGGAGAGGTAGTTGGAATCGTTGGGGCAAATGCTTTGGGTAAGACTACCTTCATGCGAATGCTGTCTGGAATAGAAAAAATCGATCAGGGTAGCCTAGACACTACCTTAAGAATATCATACAAGCCTCAATATCTCAACCAAGATATTGATGGTGATGTTCGCTCGTTGATCTATTCTGCAAACAGTGGACCATTTGAAGGTACTAGCGTAGAAGAACATGTCTTTTCTCCTTTAGGAATCAAAAAGTTGTATGACAAATCCATGAAGGGGCTTAGCGGGGGTGAATTGCAAAAAGTGGCAATATCAGTATCATTAATAAGACCGGCTGATGTGTATGCGCTAGATGAACCCTCTGCATTTCTCGATATAGAAGATAGGATTACATTTGCGAAATTCATACAAAGATTTACTAAATCAAACGGAAAGTCTGCATTAATTATAGATCATGACATTCAGTTGATAGATTTGGTTTCGGATCGATTGATTATGTTTGAAGGTATCCCGGGTATAAAGGGAACAGGTACCACCCCAATTACCAAGGAAATCGGTATGAATAACTTTCTTAAATCGCTCTCAATATCGTTTAGAAGAGATGAGACAACTGGTAGACCTAGAATTAACAAAGATAGCAGCAGGCTAGACAGACAGCAAAAAACAGAAGGCAATTACTACTACTTGAAGAATAAATAAGTTTACAAGTCGTATCATTAAATGAGTAAATTTTTAAAAAAACTTCTCAAAGGAGTATTGGCAGATGAGGAACTCTCAAAAGTTTATTCTTCATTTGATATGATAGGTGATATAGCGATCATTAAAATACCTGATTCTCTCTTGACAAAAAAAAATATTATTGGAGAAGTCATACTTCAAAGTATAAAAAATCTAAAATCTGTTTTTTTACAAAGGTCATCAGTTTCTGGAGAATACAGGTTACGAGGGCTAGAAGTTATTGCTGGTGATGAGAAATACGTTACTTATTATCGGGAGTATGGTTGCAAGTTTTTAGTTAACGTGGCCACGTCGTATTTCTCACCTAGATTGTCTACCGAACGCCTTCGAATTTCAAATTTGGTTTCTCCGGGAGAAATAGTAGTAAATATGTTTGCAGGTGTAGGAACATTTTCAGTAATAATGGCAAAAAAGCATCAGATAAAGGTATATAACATTGATTCAAACTTGGATGCCTACATCCTGAGCATTATAAATTCAAAAATAAACAGATTAAAGGATCGCGTCTTTTCCATACACGGAGATTCTCAGGAAGTACTGCGTTCGAACAGCTTTAAAGACCGTATCGATAGAGTGCTGCTCCCATTACCCGAAAGGGCTCATGAATTTGTAGATATTTCCATAAATTGCTTAAAACCCTCTGGAGGGCATCTACATTTCTTCTCGCATATAAAAAGTGACACCAAATCTCAGGTTGTCCCAACTTCTGAGGCCTATATTCGCAACTTATTTTCAAAGTACAACTTTGAAATAAAACATACGCAGATAGTGAGAGATGTAGCTCCACGAATTTATCAAACTGTTACAGATCTCTTTATTTTCAAATGATCCTATTTATTTAGCAAGGGAATATTATTTTACATTAGTATTTTTTTCATTGACGGTGAGTGTAACTCCAATCCACCCAACTATAAAGAATATTACACCTACGATTACGCCTACGGTCAACTTTAGCAACAAAATTCCGAAGTCCGTTGCAAAAAGAGTATAAGTATAAGCAGTGAAAAAAGAGATAGCTATCAATATCAACACGATCCCCTTGATTTTTTCAATTCCATTCATAGTTTTTTCATTCTAAAATTCTTGTATTTAAACTATCGAATTATTCATAAATGAAGTGTTCTACTATTTGTTTGTGAATACCAAACGAGGCTTTTCAATCGTTTTGATATAGTTTTCCTCTATCTTATGTAAGAATTGTTCTTTAGTTAAATGATCACTGTTTAAAAAGGCGGCTATAGAGCTACCGCCTGCACCTGCGCCTTCTTTTACAAATCCTTCAGAATAAGATCTCAGTCCCTTTTTGGTTGAGTTTTCTAAGAGGAGATCAATATAGAAAATAGGTACATCATCTGAAATATTATTCATCAGTCCAACAATATCTGATTTTTTGTCATTAATTATATAAGAAGTTGTTCCTATACAAATATTATCGCTTAACTTTATATTCAGTGATTTTAATAAAGCTAAGATACAGCACATTTGAGTCCCTCCAGCCAAGATAATTTTCTTTTCTCTGGAAATGATTTCTTCAGCTAACCCTACAACTGTGGGCATTAGTGGGTCCCCCAAGTTTGCGATAGCCCTAAAGGGGTCGTTTGAACAATCTCCAGCTCTCATTTTTGATCTTGAGAGCGCTTTCTCTATTATCTTGTTTTTCAATTCATTAGGGTTGTCCGGCATACTGCTACTGACCCTGCCATACCCATCAATGCCAAGAGCCTGCATGACACCCAACGCCGTTGTCGTACCCCCTGGAATACTTTCTCCTACAATTACGGTTTCATTTATTTTGGCTAATTCTTTCCCAAGCAATTTACCCATATCATAGTTTTTCATTACATTGTCTAGTCCTAAACCAGGCTCCTGAAGTATGTTCTTGCCATATTCTGAATTAATATTAACATAGGGTAAGATAGGTTTAATTTTGGACCCTGAGTCGACTACTGATATCGGGATATTTGATAAATCCAGCGCAGTTTTTGAAATTATTGCAGGCGTTGGCTTTCCATCTGGCGTTGCAGGAATTGTATCAATGCATTTACATTTACCATAATAAATATATTCTGCATCGGCAGCGGGTGTGTATTTTAACAATTCTGTATTTGCTCCGGCAACTGTCAGACCAGGAATAGTGGATGTTTCCGTATAGGATATTGCCAAAATAAAAGAAGTTCTATTTGATTTGAAGGATAATAAATCATTATTGCCTCTTTTAGAAGGAAGAGTCTGGATAACGTCGGTAATCAACAAAATTCTGTCAAAGTCTATTAATAATAACCTTTGCTGGTTGGAGGGAGATGTTACTTGTGAAATTAAAACCGTTTTTCAAACAATGCATGATATCATTTGTAAGCTATATAGGGGGGCCGGAGTAGGAGGAGGCAGAGGCGGCGGCGTTGCTGTCATTATGAGCTCATAGATCTAAGGAAATCATCCTTTTCCTTGAACTTGAAAACAAAATTGGATTCAAATTCTTTTTGTAGCGTCGACGTTTTACTTGAACCATAATGATGGCCAGGGAGTATTGTCAAATTTCCAGCTAAGTTTGCTAGTTTACTGTATATTGAGTCAAACATTTCGTGTGGATTGCCTCCAGGCAGATCTAGTCTTCCGCAACTACCTACAAAAACGGTATCTCCGGTAAGCATGACTTTGTCATCAATTATTAGACAAATGCTATCTCTGGAGTGGCCGGGAGTGTGGATTATTTTGATCTTTGAATCACCAAATTCAATAAACTCCCCCTCATCCACCTCGATGTCTTTCTCTAATGGTGATAACTTATGTTGTATCACCTTTGCTCCTGTAGTACTTTTTACTTGTTCATTACCAAATATATGATCAAAATGTGAATGCGTGTTTATAATATACCTATTACTCAGCGAATTTCTTTTTAGATACTCAAAGATAATTTCCAGGTTCCAGGAGGGATCCACGATTATTGAATCCTTATTTTTTTCATCTACAATTACGTATGTGAAATTCGCCATTTCCCCTACCAGAAATTGTTCTACTTTCATGTTCTTTTATGCCACCCCTTTCTCTGATTCAAATGGTATTCCAATCTTTTTAACTATTAGTCTTCCAACGATTTCCAGATTCTTGAGTAATCCATGTTTTGGTCGATGAAAGGTTATTGTTGCGTCTGCGCTAATTGCTTTGTCAATAATTTTTCCACTGTCTGGATCTAATCCTGAAGGGATATCAACTGCGAGTATAAAAGTAGTTCCTTTTTTATAATTTATTGTTTCGATCACTTTTGAAAAGGGTTCTTTTATTTCTCTCTTAATTCCTGTGCCAAAGATCCCGTCCAAAATAATACTTGACTTTTTAATCTCGTCTTCAATTTCGGTAATATTGTTTGACTCTAAGTTAAATTTTCTTATCGATTCCATTTTACTTATGATTTGCCAATTTAAAATGGATTCTGGGGTTTTTAGTTCATCAGGACGACATAAGAGGATAACAGATAAGTTGATTTTATTATCAGATTTATTTCTTGCAAGAATGTATCCTGATAGATGACGTATTGCAACTAATGCATCACCGCCATTATTTCCCTTGCCACAAACGGCAACTATCGATTTATTTAGTATATTTTCTTTGAATTCGTCTATCAAGAAATCTGCAACTCTGGATCCCGCATTCTCCATCATCAAAATTTTCTTCATTGAATAAATTGAGTCCCCGTTGTTCTCTATTTGGTACATCTGACTCGAAGATATAGGCTCATACCCTTTCTCGACTGCAAAATTGCTATTTATATTCATAAATTTACTTACCTTTAAGACTGTATTAATAAATTTTTTCTAAAAATTTGCTGACAATCCTACTGGTACGAATGTAATCTCTTTTCTTCGTGAGCTTTTACTTTCTGATCAAGGGACTCTTTATGATCTTTTATGATGTGAATACTACAACAATCATCGTGAAGGACCCCTATTTCGCAGAATTCACATGATGTTACATACTCTAATTCCTTGAAATCATCCTTGCACATACTACATTTCTCATTAGGTAATGAATCGGTTGATAACGGTTTTAACCATCCTTCTCTCCATAAGACGTTGACCAATAAATAATTAGTAATCTGATCACTTAAATATTTATTAGATATTAAAAGGCATCAGATAATTTTTTAGTTTAACTTTCTTGATTTTAGAATCATAAATTGCATAGGTATCTCCATTGTAATTACATTTAATGATCGGAAATTTTTTTGGTTTTCTCTTAAACCTTACTATCTTGTAATACTCTTTTGTTTTCCTTGGTAGGTATTTTATTTCCCCTCTGACTACTTGCCTTTGTTTTCTCATAAATTTAAACGCCAAAATTATATATCTGTCGTGATAAACCTCAAACATTTGTGTAATGAGATAACATCTGTCAATTTGATCTTGGGGTACATATATACTATTACTGGTAGCCGTCTTTGCCTCAATTGATAATAATATAGAATCTGTGTTGTTTACTGCTACAATATCAGGTAAGCCTGTGCTCGAACCTCCCAATCTTCGCGCAATCCATTCTCCAGCATTTAGTTGTTTAACCAAACGATACTCAAAATTATATCCTCTGCTTCTGCGAATATTGGTCATCTATCTCAAGATTTAATTTAAATGACATAAATTTTTTTTTATACCTTCGTAGCAACTATTTATAACGAGCCACAAAACTCTAATTATGACCTTTGATATTGATTCTATCAAATTACAGGAATCGTTGAATGAATTTTCGTCTTATCTAAAACAAGTTGAATCAAGCAGGGAGAAATTAATAAAGGAAAATAGGGAAATTATCGCTTTGAGCAGCAAGGCGATTATTTTGTTACACAGCGGAAAGACTGTTGAAGCAAATGAATTAATTAATAATGCGTTTTCTTTGCTCTCAGAACTTAAAAAATATGTCATTTCTGATTTGGAACGTTATTTGTGGCCTGCAGAACAAGAATACGTTGAAGCTGCTATCCTAAAAGAGATTGTTGAGAGGAAGGATCATTTTAGCGGACATAATGACCTGCAGGTTTCATTAAATGCTTATGTTACAGGGCTACTAGATTGCATAGGTGAAACCAAGAGAATGATTTATGATAATCTTAGAAAGGACGACTTTGAATCGTCATTGTCTTTATTTACCATAATGCAATCCTTATACGATTCAATATACCCGTTTTCGTTCTATGACAATATTATTTCTGGGGTCAGAAAGAAACTGGATGTTGGTAAACGCATAATTGATGACGTTCGTATTTCTATTACAGAGGAATACAGGCGAAAGAACTTTCTAGATCGGATAGACAGTGCATCCCTTAAATGATATGGTATATTACTTCCCTAAAGCATTGAAACCTTTTTTGAAATTCTAAAAATATATAAAAAGGTTAAGCGAATTTTGTAAAAGCTTCAGAGAGATATCTGTTCAGTTTATTTGACCAATCCGGGAATCCTTCTGAGGTATCAGGATAATTTTTATAATGCTTGACTAACTCTTCATTCATTTGAGAAGTGAATTTTAAGTCTTCTGCAAGTTTCTTATTAAGTGCTCCTCTTATCATCATACCAAGTTTGCTAATAGTGCTAAATTCTGGATGCTCGCCGTTAGTAATCTTTTCAACATCCATTCTCGACAGAAAGTGCTTCATACCATAGTTTATCTGTTCGTTAGTGAGTTGTTGGAGCATTCTTCTGAATACTTCTAGACCAGCCGTTTTGTAACCATATTCATTAATGAAATTCTTATTGTATTTCCAAAGTCCATTCTCTGAAACGTCTCCTGATTCTATTGCTTCAACCAGATCCTTTCCAGCTATTGTGGCTGCAATTATTGCAGGACCTATGCCACCAGCATCCAAAGGCTTTGGCATCCATGCCGAATCTCCAACCATCATATAGCCATTGGCAACCATACAATCATTCTGCCTTCTTACGGAAACCTGCCATGTTCCCCATTCATTGCCTAGGTCTTCCTCTCCTTTTGATAACCTCGGATTTGATATAACGGGATTGACGTTTACATAATCATCTATTAATCTTTTCAAATCCCTCTTTCTTCCACTCTCCTTATTTGATTTGTCAAACAGTTTTTGTTGAACACCCAAACCAATATTCACTTTATTTTCTCCTTTTGGAAATACCCATCCATAACCCCCCGGGGCCAATTTTTGATCTAAATGAATTATACAATATTCAGGGTCAAAAAAAGTCTTATCTTCATTACCTTTTTTATCAAAATCGTAAATATACCTGCCAGTAGATTCTAAATCATTCCTATCAATCCTTCTTTGTATGTGAGAGCTGATTGGTAGATTTGTTCGCAGGACCGAGGTAACACCAGTACAATCAACTATTACTTTCGCAGTCTTCTTAAAAATTTCCTTAGTCTTTGTATTTTCCCCTTCAACACCCACAATAAAATTATTCTCAGTTGTTAGTTGTCTAATCATGATATTGCTAGATATTTCAACTCCCATTTTGGTCGCTTCCATAACTTGCTTTTGGGGTAACAGTTTTCTATTTAATATATATCCCTCTCCATCAAATGACACTCGAGTTTCGTGATCTGGTGAAAAGGCTACTACTCCCTTTACTGGATGTTCAATTTCTGGGTTACCCCACGATATCTTAATTCTATCAGTCATGTAATCAACGGTGTTTTTCCCTACTGCATCACCACAAATCCAACCTGAGAGGGTCTTCCTTCCTTGAATGTCGATAGAGTTCCTATCTAATACTAAAATCTTCATTCTTTGTTTAGAATAGTAAGCTGCAGATGAGGCTACTATTAGTCCAGCTAACCCTCCGCCTGCTACTATGATGTCATAATCTGTTTTTGACAGGCTCATCTTTTCCTGATAATAGGTATAAGAAAGGATAATTAAAGCTATGTTGTTATTATGCACAATTAAATATCATCCTTTCACTATAAGTAATGAAAGAAAAAGTAAAAGGGAGTTAGTGAACACAATTGATATATAATAATCGATATGAGAATAATAAGATTTCAAAATCCAATTTGGAATCCATTTCTAATTCAGAACCCCAACTATCAAGAAAATCATACGGAAAAAGGATCTCGCCACGTCGAACTAATGCGCGGTTATAAGAAGGCCAGTCTATCACAAATAATCCCTCTATTCAATCCAGCTAAATAGATTTAGTTAGGCGACAAAGCGATGTCATGTATAGACTTACTCACCCATATTAGGCACAGGATAATGGTGTTGTAGTTGCAGAAAGTAATTTGATTCTTCATTAATCAAGTTTTTCCCGGATTGCCAGAAAGGTCGATCTTCTATTGGTAGTAACAGAGATAGTCGACAGACGATATTCTGAGCACTATAGCAAAGGATATGGAAAGCATACTCATAGAAGACAAGTATGAAAAATATACAACCTTTAACCTGATAATGACAGGATGATGAAAATGTAAGGGTTTAATGTCATTGAATTAATGGTTGAAATTATAGATTCTAGTGGTATGAATAGGACGATAGTAAGGCGCAAACGTGATAGATTTTATTAGGTCAACATAGCATCAAATATTATAAACTATATTAACATCTACCCAATATCAGATGATGATGTATAAAAAGCATCTGTTTTTTATGATTATAACATTTATACTCGTCATATTGGTTGGTGGTTCAACTTCTACTTACAATTTAGTTGTACAGGGTAAACCAATTGCAGGGGGACACATCGAATGTGATAGTGATTTTTTCGGTGTTACATGTTGCTGGTTTGAAGATTTCGGTGATTATATTTCGTATGTATGTCAGACATGTGATGAAGATGGCTCGGGTTGTGGTCCAATCGTAAAGACTGATACTAGATCTTTAGAAGAACCGCCAACGTCTCCATCAACAGATCTCCCTGTAATTCCAGGAGGAAATGGAGTTCTTGAACAGCCTCCAACGTCTCCACAACAGGGTCATAAGAGTGGACTGGAAGATGAGGCTTCAAAGGGCAGTGTCTTTGAACAGCGATCAATGTATACATCTCCTCAAATAGATGAAACATCTCCTCAAATAGCACGTCCTACAACAGGTGTAGACCAAGAGAACAAGACTCCATCTAACTAACCTCTTAAGCCGACCGACTGATCACATTTTATATAAATAAAGTATTTTTCTTGTTTAATTCATTACTATTGATTATTGCTAGGATCATTTTCGATTACAATTGTACAAAATAGTCATATATTTAGATATTTACCTACAAATAAATACATTGAGATTTAAATCACAATTATTTAGATAATTGTATATTATGATGGCTATGTTAACTTAAGCGTCTAGCACCTCCTTCTTATACATTCCTGCTGCATACAGTTTGAGCCAGTGTTTGATATGATATAGGCTGCAACCTGCTTTTCTACATGGAAAGTAATCGTCAAAGCATTCAGCATTCAGTTCTGTCTTTGATATACTGCATTGTTCGCTCTATCAAGCTTTTCTCTAAAGAGGAATGAAGGTGATGTCTTATCTTTAGGAATTTACAAGCCATTGGGTACCAAGCACCACCATCTGTGGAAACTACATACTTTCCATACTCTTTGATTAAACCTGACAGAAACCTTTCAGCTACAAACATGTTTCTCTCTTTGGATATAGTGAGTGCGAGAATTTCCTGCTT
>JACDCB010000036.1 GCA_013694585.1 Candidatus Nitrosopumilus sp.
GAATTTACAACTTCTTTTTGAGAATCAATATATTCCTCTGAAATTTCTTTTGCGGTTTGTAGTGATTGTTCTTGATAACTATTTACACTGTCGTTAATTCGTGGAATTTGTTTTCTTGATTCATCTAATGATTTTTTGATATTATCTTTAGTTTCATCTAATGATCTGTTAATTGATTCATTGAAATCATTATTGTTGTTATTATTATTTTGTTCATTGGTATTATTTGAATAATGTTGGTTAGTTTCTATTTTCTTTGACATACCATCTATTAGTTACCGTACTATATAAACACTGGTATCTAACGGTTTTTAATGCCTAATATTGACAAACATGACCAATTCATAAAAAGAGCTTTAGCGAGTTTGTCTCAGCATCACTATTGAGACATAATCTAAAAAAAATATTCAGGCTCAAGTATAGGAGCCCATGTAATTAATGGGCCCAGGAGGTTTAGTAATAGATTTATTACGAGTCTGAATGTCTATGTATTTTCATTTGCAATTAAAATATAATCTGGTTACTCACTACTTATGAAACTAGCCTATGAAATGTCATCAAAATCTTTCATTATTAATTGATCCCAAAAATCCCTAAAAATATATAACCAGTTTAGTTTCATTATTTGTCAACTAGATTTTATATTTGTTCAACTTCATTATCTCTTTGGAATGCTTCTAAGGTATTACTTGTACAGATAAGAATTTTTGATGGAGAATGGTTGAGTCTCAATGACCTAAGGTTCCAGGACTCGCCCCACGATCAACCTTTTACCACAATATGGACAATATACTAAAGGCGCACTAGCAATACAACCTTCAAACATTAGATAGTAAACCCCTTTGTGATCTCCAGAATACTTAAAAATCTCTGTATCACGTCTAATACATTCACATTCATATTCTTCTTTAAATTTCTCGCAACAAAACCGTTCAGTCATTACTCCAAACTTACTCCTAAACCCAGGACAAAATAATATCTTTGTATGACATGATGCAACAATTTCATCGGCAATAAATCATACGCTCAAAGGCTCATAAATATTCTCAAATCGCCATTGAAACAATCATAATCAATATGTGCAGTTCTTCTATATCGTCTTTAAAGTCCAAGAACAACCTGTTTGCCGCCTGATCTTTCTTGAGGTGCGTGGCCCAGCCCACCAAATGAAAACCTATAAGCAAAATAGTTCTAATATCAAATTAATTTATTTAACGAATTAACATTATTGCCAAATTCTAACGATATTGGGAAGAATTTACAAGAATTTAAATATATTGACAACACATCATTATAAACCTTAGATGTTACTTAATGATCAGCCTGAGATTAAGAAAAATCTTGAACAACTTAGAAACTTATTCAAAGGGCTACACGACGAATCGATTAAAAGAAAACAACATATAGAAAAATTGATGAACGATTATAGACAAAAAAATCAAGAACTTTTAGATTATATAGATTCAGAGTATTCGAACCCTCAACAAAAAGAAATACTATTAAGAATATTACAATACAATATCATTGGTAATGCTGATGAAGAACCAATTAGATATTTAGCAGAAAAACTTACATAGAAAAAAGAAAACCGATAGTTGAATAGTGTTCTGTATCACTGTCACTAATGACGCTAACGACACTAGTCATTTCTAGAATTGCGGGACTGTGTTTGCCGTGTTTTGGAAGGATTCTAAGTAGATTAGATTCTCCAATGCTTATTGGAAATTTATAATACCGGCGTGATAATATAAAATGACCTTACCTGAATAACATAACTCAACCATTTTCAAGATCTGAGCTGGCAAAGAATTTTCCATTTTTAAAGCAGCGAGATAATCAGAGAAGGGTGCTAAGCGACATATATGCTGCGTTTGATTCAGACTACAGATATGTTATACTAGAGGCTCCAACGGGGTTCGGAAAAAGTGCAGTAGCCATAGCACTTGCTTTGAGTCTAGGCTCAAGTTATATATGCACAGCTACCAAGGATTTGCAAACTCAGTATTTCAAAGATTATCGATATGTTAAGGCAGCTAAGGGAAAAAATAACTTTCCTTGTTTATTAAAACAAGACTTTGTAGACAATGGTACCTATCAGTGTGGAATATGTGCTTCATCTAACGCAGAGGAATGTTATCACACAACTGTTGAATATGGGCATTGTATGACAAATGAATCATACAAAGATGATGGTTGTAAGTATAGGACCTTTGCAAAAGATTATCAAATAATTAATGAGAGAACAAAAGAAGAAGAAGTATACATTGACAACGAAACCAAACAGAACTATCAAAAACAATATTCTGGATGGTTACCTATAAGCAATCTAAAAGTGCGAAGAGAGTGGAAGCCATGCGAATACTTTAATCAATTAAATATCGCATTCGCATCCAGCCATTCCATATTCAATTATTCTATTTTCCTTGCATTTTTACCATATAATAAACGCCTCTCTGAGAGAGAACTTTTGGTGTTGGATGAAGGCCATCTTTTAGAAACAGAAATTGTAAAGTTTAGAGGATTGTCAATATCTAAAAGGAGATGGAAAAGGTATATTGGTAATTTTGATATTGTGGATTATGGTTATGATAGTATAGAAAGATGGATTGATTTTTTGATTGAACTTGAGACCAAAATGCTCGCTGCAACTGGTAATAGTTCTTTGGCATCATCACTTGACATGGTAAGGAGCATCAGATATGATTACTATAATACAAGAAAGATATTATCAGAAAACAAAGAACACAAAAAGAGGATAGTTTCTGCAGCTGAATTGTTTGAAAGTGATGAAGATATCTCTAAAAAATATATCGAAGATGATACCGCGTCAAAGAATTATGCAAACACCCTTGGTGATGAGCTTGCTGTTGACGCTATCAAAGATACGGAAAGATTGACTCGAACAATAAACAGCATACTTGCAAATCCAAAAAATTGGATAGTTTCGGAGATTAAGAAAGACAATTACAAAGTGGATAAAGTGGAATTAAAACCCCTAGATATTGCTCCATATTGTAAGGCTGTCTTTGAAAAGGGATCCAAAACACTGATAATGAGTGCGACTATCTTAAATAACAAGGCATTTTGCAAAAGTATTGGTTTAAATCCGGATGATGTAAAATTTATTCGAGTTAAATCAGATTTTCCAATAGAACATAGGGCAATTTATCCTCTAAATATCGCATATCTTAACTATAGTAACTTGCAGTCTATTGAAATTATGTCTAAGATTTCTATGGCTGTTGATAATCTAATGTCTACTCATAAAAATGACAAAGGAATAATCCATACTACATCCTATGAGCAGCTTAACTTTATCAAACAAAATATATCTAAGGAAAATGCAAGAAGGCTTCTATTAACAGATCCAGAAATACAAAGGGATGAAATCATATCTCAACATGCATCAACTCCAAAACCAACTGTCCTTATATCTCCATCACTTCACACAGGTCTTGACCTAAAGGATGAGCTGTCAAGATTCCAAATAATAACTAAGGTGCCCTATCCAAATAAAAGTGATAGGTGGACTAACGCAAAAAGAGAAGTTGATGAGGAGTGGTACTATTGGCAAACCGCATTAAGATTAATACAGGCATATGGAAGGTCGGTTAGATCTAAAGATGATTGGGCAAGGACATATGTTTTGGACTCGGCATTTAGTTATTTTGTAAGAAAGAATAGAAATACGTTACCCGACTGGTTTATTGAAGCAATCAAAGGCCGATTGTAGGTAAAATAATTCGATTATCCTTTTTGCTATACCAACACATTTAGCTTTTATGATACCATTTCATGGTCACGATCATAACCTTCATTCACGGGGTTTAGTGATAGATATATTATGAGCCCAATTCTCCGATGACGATAAAAAAATGCTATTGAACAATTTTTTCATATAGTAACAAAATTCATAAAATCAAATGTAATTAGAAAATATATATCTTTCTTATGCATAAGGCACTGATATGTCATCGATTAACGACAGTGGAGAAAATGAATTTGCTTATGAGGAATCAAATATAGTAGGGAAATCCGAAAAAAGCACAGAGGAAGAGGATAAAAAAATACTCAAATCAATCAAAAAGGAAATTTCAGAGGAAGAGGATAAGAAAGAATAACATAAAGCATTTTATGATATTACTGAATTAACTCTCCTAAGAGGAACAAGTCCAACATCTCTTCCTGACTTAGAGGTTATTTGTTTTAGATATGTAATATTGTTAAATTATCAAATAAGAGTGGTATTCGAATCTACGCCTTTCAGACGTGAGTTCCAACCAAAAAAGTCATTATCTTGTAAATGCTTGATTAACACAAGGTTCGGGCCCGTGGGTATGTAATACAAATTTGGTTCAATTTTTGGATTCTTTCACTAGATAGATTGTAATTTTTTGATAATGATTTATCTTAGTGGACCTGTTAAACGCTTTTGACTTAACATTGATCTTTCTATGTACGTTGTAATTATAAATGCAGTTTAACTGTTGTCGTTAACGGACCCAAGGGGCTCCATACCGATATCGGTTCTTTAAAAGAGATTCTAATAAAATAGACAACTAGAGAAATATAAAGATTATGTCATAGTTCCAATTAAGTGAGCATGCAATTAGCCGAAAGTTATGTAATGTAAATTTGTTTCGACATGAAGATTAGATTGATTCATTTCATTGAAATCAAATTATCTACTTATGATTAAGATGTCCTATAACTAATCAAAATCAAGATGCCATGAAAAATAACAAAATAAGTTAAAAAATTATTACTTTCGGTTTAAATTATTTTCAAGTTTTTTAGACAAGAACATTGTGTGTAAATCCATGAATACGATGAGGGGATGGGATTTGATTGTAATTATATAGTTACGGAGGATAATGATGCAGAAATAATGAAAAAGGTTATGGAACATGGAAAAAGAGATCATAACCTAAATTCGAATGATTTTACACCATCACTAATAGATAATATAAGAGGTAAGATGCAGAAAGTAGAAGACGATTAAAAAAACACTTCTATATTATTGATTTAAAAAATTTAAGATACGTGAACAATTTTAGACCTCAAAATGTCGATGTTTAGTAATTAAATAATATGAAAGACATCATTTGTCGATTACAAAACATGCAAGTAAAGCCGTTAATTAAAATCATGATTTATTTAGTATCGGAGAGTGAGATTGTCTTCTTTTAAGATTCTAGATAACCCTAATGATATCACTAAGGGCTTTACTCAGTTACTCTATAATGTTGTGAACCATTTAGATGGTTTTGGAAATACAGGCGGATCACCATTGCTTTTAGAGTCAGAAGTAATCCATGGTTGTATCAGGAATTTAAGAAATCTGGGTAAAAGAGTCAGATATATTACAAATATAGAAAATGCAAACATAGAAAGTTGTAAGAAAATAACGGAAATTGTTGAGTTACGTCACTTAGATAAAATTCAAGGGGGAATAATTATAAATGATTTTGAATATTTAAGCCTCTTAGAATCAAGAAATGATGGCGCCAACTCCACTCCGATTCATATTTATAGTAAAAACAAATGGCTGGTAGAACAACAGAAACTTATATTTGACATGTTGTGGGAAAAAGCAATTCCTGCAAAGATCAGGATTAGACAGATTGAGCAGGGGGTCGAAAGAGATGTTTGTGAACTTATAACTGATGAAAATAACATCATGATAAAATATGAACAGGCTTTGAATTCCTTAACAAACGAACTATGTATTTTTTACTCCGTATCAGACGAAGATGTTTCTAATGAACAGATAGGGCAAAAAATTTCAGAAATTATAAATCATGTTTCTAAGAGTAAATCAAAAGATATAAAAATAATAGTAATAGTTCTTATCAATAGTTCTGTTAAAAGAACGGCTCCGTTAACAGAGTTTAGCCACATTAGACAAGATTATGATATAAGAATAAAATATATGAACAAGGAATCCGCAAACTCCCCATTATCTAGAGACTTAATGATTTTGACTGTAGACAGAAAAGAACTATTTATTTCAGAAATCAAAAGTTTGGAGGAAATATCTCACAGTATATTTGAAAATGATATCAATTTTACAATCCACTCTAATAGCGGATCGGTTGTATCTACTTATAATGCAATTCTTGAAATGTTGTGGAGTCAGGATGAATTATACGAGAAATCAGAAATGGCAATTACACAACTGAAATTACAAGATAAGTTGCAAAAAGAATTCGTTCATAATTTTGCGAACGGGTTGAGAAATCCTATACAACCCATACTAGGGTTTTCCGAGATTTTACTTGAGAAGAAAGAGGATTTTAATAAGTATAGTGATATTCTCAATATAATAAATGCATGTGCACAAAAACTTGCCAAACATGTGAACAATATGATCGATATCACAGAAATAGAAAATGAAACCTTTCTCCTAAATAAAGAAAATTTTGATCTAGTGAAATTGATAAGAGAAATTACTGAACAACTCAAGAAGAATATATTATCCATTACCAAGAAAAAATTTAGCATTTCTACGACTGTCGATAGCCTGATGATATACGCAGACAAAAACAGGATGAAATTCACGATTGAAAACGTGATCACTAATGCAGTAGACATACCAGATTCTAATAATATTAAGATCTTTGTTGAGAAGACTAGATCAAGTAGTAGTCAAAATGATGACAAAAATCAATATTTTGTTACTGTAACTATTATAGATGATGGAACTGGAATAGATAGAATGATTCTTCCTAGTTTGTTTTCAAAATTTGTTGCCGATTCTCGAGATGGGTTAGGATTGGGCTTATACTTGGCTAAAAATATTATCGATAGGCATGGCGGAGAAATGTGGGCCGAAAATAACAAAAATGGCAAAGGAGCAACATTTCGATTCAGTCTCCCGATATCTTAGTTTTCATCTAGATATCAAATTAATCATTACGATTATTTTGAGATTTGATTAAATTTGTAAATTCTTAAATATACTTTGAGTTATCCCACGACTATCAAGTTTCATCGTGGATTGAATAAATTTCGGTGCAGGATATATTATAGAGAGGAATTCGTGTTCATTAACTAGATTTGAAACGCTTAAACATAGAAAAGAAACCACATCCCTGATTACTTTGAGATTTTCCGATATAGTAGTCGCACCTTTATCTTTACGTTTTGCAACCTCCTGTGAACTATTCCTATCAAATCAAGAATAGATGTTTGATCTTTTCTGACCATTCTGGGTCCTTTTATCATTTCATTAGCCATAATAAACATTTTTATCTTTTTAAAAGCGAGATACCGAAATTTTATGTCAAGTTATTAAACTTTTATATACAAATTAGGAAAGGTGTTACTATATCCACATTGAAGATGATATTATATCAATGCATGTAGAAGATGCAACAAATACTATATCAGAATCAGATTATGGGACTCATACATTAGTTGTTTATGAGGACTTGGAGAAACTAAGAGAGTTTTATTCTTGTTATATAAAAAAAAGGGTTGAGGAAAGAAATGAACTCATTCAACTAGCACCGTTTTATGAGACTGATGATTCTGTCAGAAAATCTCTGTCGAAAGGGCCGACATCAATAGACATAGAAAAGTGGGAAAAAATTGAAAAATCATTGATGATTGTCGATTCATTAAAGAAATATTCAGATAATGACTCTCCAGAATCTGATTATAGTTTCAACAAAAATTTAGTAAAATATGCCAAGACGAATGGAAAAGCCGGTGTTTCAATCCTAACCGATACGGGTGCCTTTCCCTATAAACACCGTATACAGGAACTTGTAAATTACGAGTTGTCTCTACCTTCTAAATACGATATTGATTTGAAGAGGGTTTGCTTGTTTCATAAAAAAGATTTTAATAGACTATCAGAAGAACAAAAACAAAAGTTATTGAATCATCATCCTATTGTAATAAAAATATGAAACTTTTTAGGCGAAAATTTATCAAAACAGATGTGTTGGTTTTATAGCAAGAAATAAAACATAAAACAAAATGACAAGTATCACTTTTTCAAGGCATCATTTATCATTACTCGGAGATCAGAAAACCGAATAGGTTTTTGAAGTAGTCTATCAATTCTTGCAATTTTAAAGTCTTTTCTATCTTTCAAATCTTGAATCTCAAATGCAGTCATCAAAAAAATTTTTACTTTGCTATTAATCTCTCTTATATTCTTTGCAAGGTCTATTCCAGAAATACCAGGCATTCTCAAGTCTGTTATTATCAATGAATGTTTATCAGCAGTTTCCTTAAAATACTCGAGAGCCAATAGTGGGTCGGTGAAAGAGACTACATCATACCCTTCCTTTCTCAAAAATTCTTGGAAAAGAGTTGCAAGTTCAAGTTCGTCATCTACTATAATAATAGAATGAGCAGATAACGATGACAATAGTTATTGCTTTTTTTGAAATTATTTAACTTTATCTAAATGGATCTGAGAGGATTCATGGGAGGAAAAATGGTGCTACTAGAGTCTAGTAAGATTAAAACAAAATTTTGGTAAAAATCATACCATCTCAGGTCTTTGGCTCCCAAATTCCTATTATGTTTTGTTGTGGGTCCTTTAAAATAGCGAAGTATCCTTCTGAGACCTGTTGTTTACCCATAACAATGTCGGCTCCAACATTCTTTGCTTTAGAAACACATTCATCTAACGAATTCACTTCAACATATACTGTTGGTTTCTGATCAGAATCACGTCTTTTAAAAGCGCTCCTTTTATTCCGGCATTTCCAATATACCAATAGTCAGGAGTGTCATTACCTTCTTCAAATTCCCAATTAAATAGTGTAGAATAAAATTCCTTTAATTGTTCAATATTATCCGATGGTAATTCAAAATAGTTAATGGTGTTTAAGGAATTGGTTGACATTTTAGTTTTCAGTGAATGTTTAACTTGTTTCTAATCTTTGTTTTACTGTTTGTGCCGCTTGCTGTATACCTTGTCTAATTTTATCTTCTGCTTGGCTTCCACTTAAGAAGTTAGCAATCTTTCCTGTTGTCGGTAGTTCATAGTTTATAGTGTGATTTACTGTTGTAGCGTTACCTCCATTACTTTGAAACTCTTGGATGCTTTCCCAACTCTTAAATGGACCTTCTGTTTGTCTAGTAACTAACCTTTTATTTTGTTCTTTTTGAGCGACTTCTAGAATCATTTCATCTCTTTTACCCATATATTCTCCTTCAACTTTCATTTCAGAACCCTCTTCGCCTTTTTGTCCTGAAAGATTTTCTGATTCCTTTACTATATCGCGGGGCCAAGATTCCTTAATGTTATCTGGATTTGTATAAAATTCAAAAACCTGTTCTACCGGTGCTTGTATTTCGAC
>JACDCB010000108.1 GCA_013694585.1 Candidatus Nitrosopumilus sp.
CAGACTTGTCTCGTTTTTAAGACCTACCGAAGTAGTGTTAATAATCAATTTACTTTGTGAAGAGATTTGGGACAATTTTTTCTGATCTAAATAATCCATAGGAATGCAGTTTAATCCCAAGCTATTACCCAATTCAATGACTTGAGACAGTTTCTGTTGATCTCTGTTTACCATAAATATTGTCTTAATACCCTTTTTTTTGGATAGTCCCACTAGTGCAGCTCTACTTGAACCGCCTGCCCCAAGTATTAAAATTTCCATACCTACAAAATTTGAAATCCTTTCTTCAATAGGGGCCATTAATCCATATATATCTGTGTTATACCCAACAAAAATTCCGTCTTCGTTTTTAACTGTATTGACTGCTCCTGCCAATGTAGCCTCATCACTTAACCTGTCAACATAGTTTGTCATATCTACCTTGTGTGGAATGGTGACGTTGAACCCCGCAATATTAATATCGTGCAATGATTCCACTGATTCTTTTAATTCGTTTACTTTTACTTTAAAGGCAATGTATGAATAATTAAAATTCAAATACTTAAACGCAGCATTATGCATTAATGGGGACAATGAATGCTCCACGGGATCTCCTATAATGCAAAAAGTCTTTGAAGATTTATCTGCGGCTACCTGTTGATTAGATACATCCACATTAACATTGCTCATGACTATATGCAGAATAGTTTTTGAAGCATATTTATTCTAAAGCACTTTTATTATATCCGCCATGTCAATTGAGAAGTTACGTTTCAAATTAGCCGGTAAGACCATTTTGAAACGGTTGAATCTTTAGACAATGCCACTAATTCATTCATTCATTCATTATTTCAATTATTTGCACATAACAGAACAATTTTCAAATCAAGTTCTATCGATGTCTTTTCTCCAATTGTTTTTCAAATTACCATATTTCTTCCACCATTTCCACCTACCAACCATTTGATTGGTGGATGGTTAACCTCAGTAGATACTGTAATTTTTTTATTAACATCACAAAATATCCGGGAGGCAATAGACGGCCATTTATGTCTAATATAAGCGACAGTATTTGCTCCTATGTATGATTATTCTAAACATTACATTCAATTAAAGTAGATTTAGACCGATACTTTATTCTCTACAGTTTCTTTAAAGACCTAACCTGTAAATATCCACCTATTTCAATTTGTAAGGGTAATTGATTCTGTAATGAAACCTGTCGTGAAAACTAGATCAAATTGTGGAACGATATCTGTATAGGTGATTGGGATAAGATGAACTCCTGTAAAAGGGTAAAAGGGTAAAAGGATATTCCTAATCTTTTGAAATTTTTGATTAAACCAATTTGCTTTTAAACAAATTATTAATTGATTTCATTTGGTCTACTGACAATTGACCCGGGGCCAAAGCAGCACCAATAGACGCGTAAGTGAATGGGGCATCCCCCACCACTGTACATAAAACCCTACTTAACACACCCAATTCACCCATTGCAAAAGCAATCAAGTTAATATGCATATCAATTGATCGATATATCATTAAAATCTTGATTGAATCATCTAGGGTTCTTGCGGTAGTGACTATTTTTACAAAAGGGCTGTAAATTGTCATGTTTTTCACTTGTTCTAAGAGTTGATCAAATTCAGGAGTATGCGAAAAATCATGCCAACTTACCAAAATTTGGGTATTTTCATTTTCAACCAGATCGGCGATAAAGTAGTTATTAGAAATTAAATTATATTCGATATCTACGAAGAGTGGTTTTCTCTGAATAAATTTTCTTATTATTTCGGCCCTTTTCTCAGGATCATTTGAAAATTTGCCACCTTCATTCTCAGGTCTGATTGTGTAAATACATTTGTCCTTATATCTTGACAAGATATCTAGATAATGATCTAAATTTTCGAAACTGCTAAGGTAATCAAATCGACACTCAATAATATCAACTCCCTTATTAAGCGCCTCATCTATTTTGTTTACGGTCAATACCAAATCTTCACTATTATCGATTTCCTTAGTGACAGGAATGGATGCACATAATTTTCTACGGGTAGACAAGATTAGATGAATAAAGAACTAGCATAATATCTTTATGTCTTTCTCAGTATTCACATACTTAGACAAGGTTTGATGGATTTCTTACTTGTTACTTACTCTTAATTTTATTATCGCTATCCCAATTCCGTATAATAACAACATTGGTATGGAGATAAACCACATGGTTATTCCACTGCCATCAGGGGTTATTACTGCACCAAAGATGATTATTATCAAAAGTGCATACTTAAAATTCTTTATCCAAAATTGGAGATTGACAAGACCGCTAGCTGAAAGGATAAACATAACGAGTGGTAATTGAAAAGATATCCCAAATGCTATGAAAAACTGTAGTACAAAATTAATGAAATCCGAGATGTTCAGAAATGTTAGGACACCAATTGATTGTCCATATTGATACAAAAATGTCAGAGTGATTGGTATAGCCAAATAGAAAGAGAAAACCATTCCGCTTAAGAAAAGAGTTGTAGTGGGTAGTAGGAATGTAAAGAATGTTTTTTTTCTGCTTGTGAAAGACATTGCAGGACTGATGAATCCAAATACTTCCCTAACAATCAAAGGGATTGAACAAGAAACTGAAATTAGAATCGCAACGTAAATTTGCGCGTAAAGGGATTGTCCTGGTGCTGTTTGAATCAATTCCACACCCTGTGGGATCAGGCTTTTGCTTAAAAATAACGTCACCTGACTTGCGATATTATTATAGACCGTAGGCACGATGAAATAGATTGAATAATTATTCACTGTCACTATCTGAAGGCCAAAAACAGTACAAAAAATCATTAATGCTATGGTAATGACTATTATCCTCAAAAATCGATTTCGTAGTTCTTTTATATGATCAATGAATAGCATATCGCCAGGCGCCATTTACCTTAGACTGTTGTACCAAAAAAAAGTAAAAAATATAAACTATACTTAATCTGAAATTGATTGAAATACCCTATTTATGAAATCATTGTTAAGAACTTTGATCTACACAACATGAGACGCAATTTTCTTCCAATTTGCTATCAGGACTTCAGGTCTGATATGAAGGTCCTCATTCATGATTCTTTTTTTTGCCAGATCGACATATTCCTGCTTAATGTCTATTCCAAGAAAATGTCGATCAAGATTGTAGGCTACCTTTGTAGTTTGGCCACTCCCATTAAATGGGTCTAGCACTATGTCTCCGTTATAAGAGTAGATTTTAAGCAAACGATATGGTATTTCTTCGGGAAAAGGACACGGATGCTCAATATAGCCTGGAGGTACCGGAGCTATATGCCATACTGAATTTGCTATCTCTTTGGTCCACTCCTCATGTGTAGCGGGAAGGATTTCTCTTCTTTGATTCCTGCCGCTTTTGACGTCGCCCTTTCTTAATACCAAAATGAATTCATGCATAATATTTGCCCTGTAGTATTTAGGATACGGGTTTATGACAAATGAACCATACCTGTTAGTTCCCCCAGTTACTTTGTGCCAAATTATTTCTTCGTGGAGACTCCAGTTTCCACCGGGTGCCACTAATCTGGATAATAACAGATGGGGCAACGGAATCAAGGTCCCATTTACAACTTCGTTGGCGATCACAATACAACAATAGCCCCCTTCCTTGGTTACACGATATACCTGATCATTAAAAATAGTAACCATGTTTTCTAAATATTCATCTAAACTAATCTTTGGAATTCCTCTATAATTCTGCGTATTTTTTTTTGAGGTGTGCAAATCATAGTCTATGGCATTTCCATAAGGAGGTGATGTCACCGTCAATTGTATACTTCCAGAAGGAACATTTTTTAATATCTTTTCACAATTTCCTAGTAAAATTTTGTCGTATAGAGATTCGGACCTGATTAGCACAAATTCTGTTTTTGGATAAGGTCCATAATCACATTACTCTAAAAATTTATACTGATTGATAAAAACATTTAACAAATATTACATAACTATTTTATCATTTTTCAAGGATGTATTCGTTTGAAACCTCCATACCAAAATGTCTACCAACTGATGGAATGGAATAAACCAATATTTTATCACCAGCTTTTGCATGGGTAACTGGTAAAATCTTACCACTCTCATTCAAAAACCTAATGGTTTCAGCATTCTGGACTATAATGGTTCCTACTTCATCATCATTAATTGCAGCTCTAAATAGTCGTAACGGTCGAGATTCAATTTTAGCTCTGCCAACGCCGACCATTCTGGCCTCTCCTTTGGTGTTCACTATTAAAACTTGACTCCCAGATTCAAGCTCAGACAAATATTTTGTAGTTCCATCTGGAGTTATTGTGTAACAATGTACTGCACCAGCATTTACTCTAAAAGGTCTAGGAGATGTAAAAGACGAACCTATTGATTCGTTGTGAATTAAGAATAAAAAATTCGACTTGTTTCCAACTAGCATTCCTTCCCCCTCAGACAGCATAGAAACAGTGTCTATACACACTCTTTCTCCCATCCCTACGTCTATTATCTCTTTAATTTCCGCAATTTTTATTTGAAACGAGGATTTTTTGATGATGTTCCTCGCTCTAATTATTTCCTCCTCGCTATTTGTAGACATTAGTACTGCGTCTACCCCCAATTCTAATACATTGAAAAGAGTTTCAACTTCCTCTATTGACTTTGCGACCGCGAATATTTCAGTACCGGTATTTTGGAGAGAAGCTATAACATTTTCAAGTGGTATTATCCTCCAATCATCCAAAGCTATAATAATAAATGACAAATGAAATTTATCTATTAAACCCTTTATTTCATCTATATCTCGATTGCTGGTAACCTTTTTGTAAATTCCTATTTTAGACGCTGTAGTTGGATTTCTCAAGTTAATTTCCTCGAGCTGCTGCTCGGATTCATAAATCATATAATCCGCATCTTTCGAATTAAAAATAGTTTTAATTTTAATTGAATCTTGGTCCAGACCATCAAGCTCCTCTGAAGGATCGATATAAATCAAATCAATTTTGTCTTTTATCCTGTTAATGAGACTAGCGAATTCTGCAAGGTCATTTTTTTTTCCATCTAATTTAGGGACACTTGAAAGATCAGAATTAGAATAGAATAATGGTTTTAATATTATTTTCTTGCCTTTTTTTTTATTCTTGCTTTCTTCCGCTTTTCTTGGATTTGATTCTACCATAGTGCTTGTTCTCTATAATAATAGCATGCAAGGCTTTTATTATTTCATTTGGATTATTATGTTGAAAAATATTTCTCCCAAAAGTTACGCCAATCGCTCCTGCCTTCATAGCATCCTGGCACATTTCTAATATTTCAACATCCGTATTAGCTTTAGGTCCACCTGCAATTACAATCGGCACAGGACAGGATTTTATGACTTCTCTAAAAGTGTCGACGTCACCTGTATATACAGTCTTTACTATATCAGCTCCTGCTTCAGCACCTATACGAGCTGTATGAGCAACTATAGTAGGATCGTGTGGGTTTGTAATGTTGTCTCCCCGAGGATACATCATCGCGATTAATGGGATATTCCATTCATTACATTCATCAGCAACTTGGCCTAACTTGTAGAGCATGTTTGGCTCCTCTTTGGAGCCGATATTAATATGCAAAGAAACAGCATCGGCCCCTAGCCTTATCGCTTCTTTCACTGAGCCCATCAGGATTTTGTTGTTTGGATCAGGGCCAAGGGAAGTAGCAGCTGACATGTGAGCAATTAACCCTATGGAAGGTGGTGCAGGCAGAGATTTTATAATCCCTTTATTTACGAGAAAACAAGTCAAACCTGAATCCTGTGTTTGGTTTATCAGTTCAGAGATATTTTGAATACCCTTTAATGGGCCACTGCTTATCCCGTGATCCAGCGGGATACACAACATTTTTCCCTTTTTTAATATACGACTGAGCCTTATTTCTTTCCCAAGGACCATAATACAAGAAAAATTGTAAACCTATTTAAAAGTGATATGGTTGATTTTTTAGAAATCAAGTTATTCAATTCACAGTTTCAATTTGAAATTTTACAAATAGGGGGATACGCTTGTTTATGCTGATTATTTTCTATCCTACGTCTAATCGCTTGAATCACCGCTATAGGTAAATTTGGAAATTCTTTTAATATAGCTTGTTCGCCATAGCGCAAATCATTGGTGTTCTCAAAGCATTGCAGAATTTTATCTAGCTGTATAAATGGTAGGCCTAGTTCGTCTTCGGTGAACTGATCAGCCCATAATCTTGCGCTGCTTTTTTTCTCCATAACGGAAATAGGAATTTCAAGATACTTTGCTAACCCTAACAATTGTGTTTTGTACAAGTCACCCAGAGGAAGTAAGTCTGCAGCCCCGTCTCCAAATTTGGTAAAATATCCCAGCATAAGCTCGGTCTTATTTGACGATCCCAATACCAACCTTCCCATTAGGCCTGAGTAATAATACAACATACACATTCTGATTCTAGCGACCAGATTTCCAGTCAACAGCATATTATTGGCGTCTTTGTCGTTGATTAGTTCTAAAAAACTCTCTTTGGGCTTATTTACGGCCATTTTTTTATAATTAATTTTCAAGTTTGAACAAATTCTAAGTGCATCTTCGACGTCGCTTGATGGCGTTACAGTTTCATCCGGCAATATCAATCCCATTACTTTTTCTGGCCCAATCGCGCGTGTAGCTAAATATGCCAACACCGTAGAATCTATACCCCCAGAAATTCCCAAAACTATGCCGTTTGATTTTATATATTCTATTTCATTTTTTATGAAATCAATGATTTCCTGGCTTATTGATTCAAAGTTCATCGAATTTGATGTCATTATTAGAAATATCATATTAAATTTGTTATGTTGTCAGGATTTGATTTTGATGCGATTATGAGATCCTGTCAAGAAATATGGCTAACTTTGAATCAATAGAATTATTTTAATATGCAGAATCAATATTAGAATTTAGATCATTGGATACACGCAACATAGGCTTAAGGAATATCGAGGTAGCGGACACAAAGATATGTTCAATCGATGGTGAATATGGAAAATTAATCTATAGGGGTTATGATATACTTGACCTGGCAAATCATTCCACTTATGAAGAAACAGCATTCCTCTTACTATTTGGAGATTTACCTGTAAAAGAGGAACTTGATGATTTTAACTCAAAATTGACAGAATCAAGAAGAATTCTGGATTCAGTTACCAGGAATATGAAAAATAAACCTGTCACAGCACATCCAATGGATGTCCTGCAGTCTTCGATTTTAGACTTGGCGGATTATGACCGCAATAGACTAGATGAGGGGAAAAATGCCAACATTGAAAGGGCTATATCATTAATTGCGAAGATTCCCACTATTGTCGCTGCATGGGATAGGATCAGAAACAAGCAAGATGTAGTAGAGCCGCGTGACGATAATTCGCATGCGCATAATTTCTTATATATGCTTAGGGGGGAACACCCAAAGCATGATATATCCAAAATATTTGATATCAGTCTAATATTACACGCTGAACATAGTTTTAATGCGTCAACCTTTGCTGCTCGAGAAATTGCATCCACACGTGCAAGTATTTATGCAAGCATAGGAGGTGCGGTGGGTGCATTGTCCGGGGAACTCCATGGTGGGGCAAATATCCAAGTGATGAAGATGTTGCTTGAAATTGGCGATGTAAATAATGTTGAAAAATGGGTTCAGGAAAGGATAGCAAAAGGCGGAAGAGTGATGGGGATGGGTCATGCTGTCTATAGAACAACCGATCCTAGGTCAGAGGTCCTTGCGACGCTGTCTAGGGCTATTTCCAAAGAAAAGGATACAAAATGGTATGAAATGACCGAAAAAATTGAAGAAGTCACAAAGAGAGTAATGTATCAGACAAGGAAAATGCTGATATACCCTAATGTGGATTTGTATAGCGCCTCATTATATTATAGTCTAGGTATCCCTATCGATCTAAATACACCCATATTTGCTATATCTAGAATAGCTGGATGGAATGCGCATATTATTGAAGAGAAATTTGCTGAAGCTGCTCCAAAGCCAGCGCTTTATAGACCAAAGGCGGTTTATGTTGGTAGATATTGCGGCCCGATGGGCTGTGAATATGTTAGTCTTGTCAATAGAAAAACTCCGAATACGTAAATATCATAATATTTAGTTTAAATTAGAGAGTATCATATTATTAAATTTATAAGGACCATCAAATTTCTCTAAATCATATCGTTGAAGTCCTCAAGCAAGAACAATGTCAAATATAGTGATGTTGGGATAGACGTTGATAAGATAAAGTCAATTCAAAATTCTATTGGAAAACGTATTGGGAGTACTCATCTTTTACCAAACAAAGGTAAAGTAATTTCTGGATTTGGTCACTACGCCGGACTAATCGAATTTAATAAAAATATAATGACTTTGCACACCGATGGTGTTGGGTCAAAGATCTTGATAGCTCAAGCCATGAATAAGTACAGTACTATTGGTATCGACTGTATTGCAATGAATGTAAATGACACCGTTTGTTTAGGAGCTACTCCTGTGGGATACCTTTCTTATGTAGCGTTGGAAAAAACTAATGACATTTTACTAAAGGAGATTACAAAAGGCTTGGTCAAGGGAGCTATTATGTCAAACATAGCGATAGTTGGAGGGGAAACAGCAATACTTCCTGGTATTATTACTGGCCAAAAGAAAGATTATAATTTCGACCTTGCAGGAATGGTTCTTGGGATCTTAGAAAATAAGAAAAAAATGATACTTGGGGACAAGATTAGACCAGGTGATATAATAATAGGGATAAAGAGTTCTGGAATTCATTCAAATGGATTCACTCTGGCAAGAGAAGTTTTATTGAAAAAGCATGATATTGATGATAAACCCGAATTTATCAACAAACCTCTAGGAGCAGAACTATTAACACCTACATCTATATATTCAAATATTATTTTAAAAACAGTTGAAAAATTCACAACAAGAATTCACGGACTTGCACACATTACAGGAGGCGCATTTACAAAGTTAAAAAGATTGAATGAACGTGTTGATTATGTTCTGGATAATTTGCCTGCTATTAGTGGTATTTTTAAACAAATCATGGTGGATGGAAATATTTCAGAAAAAGAAATGTATAGGACCTTTAACATGGGTATAGGATTTTGTATAATTGCAGCAAGAGAATCAGCAGGCGAAATAATTGAAACTATTAGTAATGAGAAAATGAAATGCAGCATAATTGGGAACGTTAGGGGTAACGGAATGGGAAATTCATATATTAAATCAGCATATGATAAGGGAATCAAATCAATCCAAATCTAAATACATAATATCTATTGTACAATTTGTTTTTGTTGAGATGATGACATATTTTTCCAAAAGAATAAATTTTTAGCCTGTATTTTTAGATCTTGATTAGATAGTATTAGATGTAAGAAATCTCCTGATTTAATATGTCTATTTTATACATAGTTTACTTTAGTTGAGCTTTCTGATGTCAGTTCTTATTCCTATTCCTATTCCTATTCCTATTCCTATTCCTTCTCTCCACTCTTGATTCCTCGCAATTAAAGGGCACCTTTTTTTTAGAAAAGTAGGAAAAGATATTTAGTCGATGCAATAGATAGATTTTCAGAGGGGACATTAACTAGCTTGTTTGTAAATACGTCTCGATTCAATGCTAAAGATGATAACCGATATCAGCAGATATGCGAGGAAATAGCTAATGATATCTTATCTAGTAATGATAATAGTAATTTGATGAGTATAAGTGAGATCAATAAACTAATAAAATCAAAATCCTCTCAATACAAGTTACCTAGTATCCCAAAATATGCTGAAATAAACCGATTTATCCCAATCACTAGTCAGTATAAAAGACTTTTAAGGAAAAAGCCTGTAAAAACTCAGTCGGGCATAGCAGTCATTACTGTTATGCCGATGCCTTACGATTGTCCTCACGGGAAATGTATTTACTGTCCTGGAGGGAAAGAATACGATACGCCCCTTAGTTATATCGGGACCGAACCTTCTACCAAATTCGCTCAAAGAGTGAAATATGATTCATTTGAACAGGTTCGTTACAAAATAATACAGTTGATGGAAGGTGGTCATGAAGTTAGTAAGGCTGAATTAGTTGTAGTTGGAGGAACGTTTCCATTTTATCCTGTAGATTACCAAATTTATTTTATTAAACGTTGTTACGATGCCCTTAATTCTTTCAAACATTTAGGACCTTCGACCCAATCACCATTCGAGGAATCTGGCAACTTAGACGAAAACATAAACTCCTCAATAAATAGTTCTAAAGAGGATAAAACATTAAAAACCAATACGCTATTACTATCACTTAGTAATTCAAAGAAACAAAACGAGACGGCTTTTGTGAGATGTGTTGGTCTCACCATTGAAACAAAACCTGACTATTGCAAAATGGAGCATATCAATTTGATGTTGGAACTTGGGACAACCAGAATTGAGCTAGGAGTACAATCATTAAATGATACTGTTTTTAAACTAATTAATCGCGGTCACACCGTCGAAGATGTTTATAGAGCTTTCTATGAGGCTCGCAATTCTGGTTATAAGATTGGGGCTCACATGATGCCTGGATTACCGGGTTCTTCTTATGAACAAGATTTGAATGATTCAAAGAAGTTATTTGAAGATGAAAAACTAAAACCAGATATGTTAAAAATCTATCCTACACTCGTGGTACGAAATACTGGCCTTTACAAATTATACCAGGAACAAAAGTACAAAAGTTATTCTACAAAAGAATTGGTAGAACTTCTCGTAGAAATAAAGAAAATTATCCCTCCATGGGTAAGGATTATGAGGATACAGAGGGAGATAGAGGCTCCTGATATCGTATCAGGTCCTAAAATGGGAAACATTAGGCAACTGGTGTTAGAAGAGTTAAAAAGGCAAGGAATAAAGTGCAAATGTATTCGTTGTAGAGAAATAGGACTTTATGAAAACAAAATAGAATTTTCAAACGATGACATCTTGTTGTTCAGGACAGAGTATAATGCATCTAGAGGAAGGGAGATTTTCTTGTCTTTTGAGTTAAAAGATAGGCGGCTCCTTTTAGGTTTTCTAAGGCTGCGAATCATGTCAGATCCTCTTAGAAAAGAATTGCAAGCAGGTTCTAACTTTATGACTAGATCCGGTAATAACGATGTGTCAGATTCTATAGTCGAATCATTTAACTCTGCAATTGTACGAGAACTGCATGTTTACGGGACAGTCGCAAAAGTAGGCGAACAGCTCACGAAGAAACAACAGCCATCGTCATCAACAAATGCTGAATATGCCACGGTTAGAAATGGTAATAACAACAATTTTCAGAGTAGGTTTGATTCTACTCCTGAGAGTGGTTCAATTATTAATCATGAAGTTAAATATCAACACAAGGGTCTAGGACGAGGCTTGTTAGCTGAAGCCGAAAGGATATGCAAAGAAGAATATGGTTTGAAAAATATGTCAGTAATTAGTGCGGTAGGTACCCGCGATTATTATAGGAAATTTGGATATACTAATAATGGTGCGTATGTTACAAAATTATTATAGGACATATGAGTAGTTCTCCTGAAAATATAATTGGTAAAGGGACGTGGATTGATAAAATTGCTTATACAATAGTCGAACGGGAAAGAAAACTCGGTAGGTCAACCGCAAACATCAATGTTGAAAGCGGATTAGGAGCATCCGGGATCCCCCATATAGGAAGCATGGGTGATGCAGTGAGAGCGTATGGGATTTCTTTGGCCCTGCAGAATCTCGGTTATTCATCAGAACTAATAGCATTTTCAGATGACTTAGACGGGTTAAGGAAGGTACCAGCTGGCCTGCCCGAGTGGCTGGAAAATCACATATGTAAACCAGTATCAACTATACCTGATCCATTTGGTAATTGTCATGATTCTTACGGTCAACACATGAGTAGGTTACTGCTAGAGGGTTTAGATTCCACAGGATTAAAGTACACCTTTAAAAGCGGTACTCAAACATACAAAAGTGGAATACTAACAGATCAAATTCACACAATACTATCTAATAGTAAATTAATTGGTGACAAGATTGCAGAATCTACTGGGCAACAAAAATATATGAAATTTCTTCCTTACTTTCCTATTTGTGAAAATTGTAACAGGCTTTATGTGGCTAACTCGATTGAATATTTAGAAAATGAGAGAGCAGTGACTTATTCATGTACCGGTAACACGATTGGAAAAAAATTGATTCAAGGGTGCGGACACACCGGTCAAGTTAAAATAGATAGCGGAAATGGAAAATTAGCATGGAAAGTGGAATTTGCCGCACGATGGCAAGCTTTTGATATTAAATTTGAGGCCTTTGGCAAAGACATCATGGACTCGGTAAAAATTAATGATTGGATTTCTGATGAAATCCTGAAATTTAATCATCCTTTACACGCAAAGTATGAAATGTTTTTAGACAAAGGTGGTAAAAAAATAAGCAAATCAGCTGGAAATGTCTTGACCCCACAAATGTGGCTCAAATATGGAACACCAGAATCACTCCTATTGTTACTATATAAAAGAATTTCAGGAACTAGACATGTTAGTATTGATGACATTCCAACACTCATGGATGAGTACGATTTATTTGAAGATGTTTTCTTTGGAAAAGTTAAGGAGCCAAATGATAGTAAAAGGTTGAAAATAAATGGAGTTTATGAATATATCAACCACCTTCGTCCTCCAGCCGATGATTCCTCCTCCATACACATACCTTATAGGATATTAATACAACAGGCAAATTTATTTAAAAACCAAATTCTGGAATCAGACCTCCTGCTAAATACTATATTTGACAGGTTAAAGAAATACCGGCTGGTAAAGGAAGAAGACATTAAGAAAAAAGATCTAATTGATAAAATAAATCTTGCTGTAAACTGGGTAGGAGATTTTAGCGGCTTAACGGATGATGAAGGTGAGGATGGTGACGGTGATGGTGGTAGAGGCAGTGAAAAACTGGCGATTAGTAGTATTCAGAAAGAAGTGATACTTAAGATAGGAAATGATTTGACCAGCTTGGCATCAAACATAACTAATAAAAACAAGGATATTAAATCCCAAGATGATTTAGCCCAGGAAGTACAAACGATAATTTTCAATAATGCAAAAAACAACAATCTTCAACCTAAAGAGATCTTTAGGCTATTATACAAGATCCTAATAAACGCAGAAAAAGGTCCAAGGCTTGGGAACTATATCGTTGACCTTGGCATAGATAACGTGGTAAAAGTAATAGAGAAGAGAACTTGACAATATAGAAAAAAAATTGGGATCCTATCAAATATCTATGTGAATGGAATGGAAGAATAAACATGTCAATTATTTCACTTCAAGTTTGTAGAGATATTCTTTATAAATATCAAAATCTCATCATCGTAATTGGATTATTAATCTCTTTTTCAGGAGGTAGTTGGGATATAACTTTTCATATATTGAGCCAACCCGAAAGTTTCTTCTCATATCCCCATACCCTAGTGTATACTGGAATTTTTATAGTGATCAGTATATTTTTTATTAATTTTAGAAAAAACATCTCAAATAAAAATCCAACTAGGAAAGATAATCTTTTGATTTTATTAGGTGCTGTTCTAATTCTTGCAGCAGGACCGATTGATTTCTCGTGGCACCTGAAGTTTGGATTGGATGGACTTCTTAGTCCACCTCATGTTACGTTGTTGACTGGGTGGTTATTAGTTGGACTGGGTAACCTTAGAATTACAAATAATTTGATCAATTTAACTCTGAAGAGGATTAGATCAAACAAAAGCAATTCTGTTGATAGGAGAGAACTAGACTACCAAAATAATGATAAAAATGATGATGATTTACGTACGGTTAATAATACTGCAGATAACCCGAATAGAAAAGAGTTAACACTTTTTAGGTTTCAACTCTTTCTTAATTTATCTTTTATTTTAATGATTTTATCTGGATTTATTTATTTTTTTTCCCTACCCTTTTCAGAAACTCAATATTACAACTACAATCCAGATCCACTAATTGCTTTTTTTGTCTATAGTCTTGGTTTCCCAATTTTACTTTCTTGCTTTTTTATAAGGATCTTGAAAAATTATTCGGAATTTGATGAAATGGTCCTTTTAGTAGGAAGTTTTTATGTGATAATCATGCTCTTGACCCAGATCATTTCAAATTCATTCTTGTTTGAATACTCGGGGTATTATCTGTTAAATATAATACCATTTGTGGTAATCTATTTTCTTAATAAAAATCAAATAAAGAAAGGGTTTACCAAAATAAACACTCTGGACCCGCCGAGTCTTTCAAACGACAAAGCGAAAAAATATACAAATGCAAAATTGTATATTTTCTATGCTTTAATCCTTAGCATTTCATCATTTACAATTTGCTTCCCACTCAATACTTACATACTTAATGAAGAACTTTATGGATATTTATTATACCAAAATTTAGTTCCCAAAGTATATGTTCAACTATTTGGCGACTACTTTGTAATAATTATATCTTTATCAATGATTGGCGGGCTTTTAGGACTTGGTATGGGTATGGGTATGGGTACGAGTGTGGCTTCAAAGTACAATCTGGTTCAATTTCGTCAATATTTTACAGAGCATAGACACGGCGACGGCGGCAAATAAACCCATTTTGGAAACCTAAATGAAAAAATAAACAAAAGGTTTGACGAATGTGATAATAAAATATATTTTGTGCGGCTCTTACATCAAACTATGAGAAATAACAGACTGCCGTCCATTTCTGATATCGTCTTAGAATCAAAGGAAGAAAGGATTATTTACTATAGAAAATTTTTTGCTGAATTGAGACTAAATAGATTATACTTTCAATTGACGATATTGAATTATTTCTCAAGTCTGGATAGAGCAGGCAATAGTGAATCATTCACAAGCGAACTTGATAACTACGTTTCTTTTTTTAAAAAAATGGATAATTGGCTGGAAACTCTAAAATTTGAGGGATTGTACCCCGAGTTTCAAGAACAATGCCTAGATGAAATAAAAGCTATAGAACAGATTATCCAGAGTTATGAAGGTAAGATGAAAAACTAAACACCAGGTTTATTATCCAATTCACCAAGGTAATTAAGAATTGCATTAACTATTTTTTCATGATCTGCTTCTCTCTCAAGTGATAGTCTAATTATGTGTCCACTGATTGGAAAAGAAAGCATTTTAATTTTTTCCCTGACTGTTAGTGAATAAACGACCTCTCCTAGTTTAGAGTCAAAATCGGTATGTAATTTTGAAATTAATGCAAATTCCATATAAATTTTTACAGATTCAGTTTCAGATTCCAGTGATATTTTTCCAGGTCTCATTCCACCATACACCAATCTACCCATATCATCTATCAATCCTACAAATCTGATGTCTTGGTCTAGTCCTATAATATAATCATAAATGGATTTATAGTCTAATTTATTATCATTTATCAATACTTTCACCAACTAGTTTCAAATGCCAGACCATCATATTTAGTTTTGCAAGTTTATTGTATAAATCAGTTCCTGATACCGCCCCCTCCACGCTCGTTAACCGGTTTGATTCTGATTAAAGAAGAAATGTTCAAGATGGCTATGGTAGCGATTAGTGAAATAATAATATACTAATAATAATCATATTCTGACTTTTAGTAATTCATAAAACCCGATCGACGGTTAGAGTAGGGTTAGAGTTAATTATGTGGGACAAAGTTCACAAGAGTATTTATTTTTAATAATACTATTTTTTTGTTTAAAGTTGTCGACAGGCTTACAGTAAATCTAGTATTTTATTATATTAGAAAATACTTTGGCATGTAAATCTGAAAAAGTAAAAATGAGGTAGGCTGACTATGGAATTAGCACGACCCCACTTCTACTGATGCTTGCCGATCTTATTTGATCAGTTCGTACCCTAGCATATGTATCAAAGTATAAATAGGATGATCATTTTTTGGATGTTTGTTTGGGATTTTACGAGCAGTGACCAGGATGTGAAAAGACAATAGAACGACTGGTACTCTACTTTCATCATCTAGTAGAGAAGGAGGATGAGGAGGAAAGAAAATGAATGTCTATAGACTTGAAATAACTGCCCCTTAGATCGAGGTATGCGGCGTGTTATAATTTTCTAAAGGGCTGTTGTCCAGGTATAATAAATACAGAAATAATTTTTCGGCTATGCTATATGTAATAGTATTAATCGACCAGTGAATAAGGGAATTGAGGAGGCTGTTTGCTCTGAACATGTCATCGGTTCGCAAATGGAATGATGATTTCTAGTTTTGCCTCATGAATTATCGGTCTAGACATTTTCAGATTAGACTTGTTCCACATATTCAAGATAGAATTTGACCTTAACTTGATTATGTACTACAGATTATATTTAAGGATCCTTCAATGAAATACAATTCAAATGCAGAGAGGATTTATAGTTTTAATTGTATGTGGTGCTCTATTTTTGTCTTCTATAATTGTATTCTTTATGTGGGGAATGTCGATTAGTGGTATGTTTATTCAGAATAATCCAACTCTCTCTACGAACCAAGTCACCCTTGATCCTTTAACGTCCTATAATTCTAGTATTTTCATTAATTCTACCGATAAGCTGCTAACTATTACCATTGATTCTATAGACAACGATCAGGTAGTGCTTAATGAATTAGTAACCGATCCTGAGGGAAAAATAGTTTCTAATTCTACATTTCAGAAAACCTATTTTTCTACTATATCTCCTAATTCAACTGGGAAGTATGAATTCTCGGTGTCTAATATGGATCAAAACAGTAAAGCCACAGTTTATCTATTCTTCGGGAATTTGCCCTTCATAAAGGAAAATGGTGAAATAGACCTTAGTAGTTTTGGTGGTCTGGTTTTAGGTGTTATATTGTTTATAGCTGGATTAGTGAGTTTTATTATCGGTATAATTTTATATCTTAAAGACAGAAACAAAGAAAAGTACCGTGGTTTTATACCAAGATAACCAACAGATTTCAATATCCTTAACTCGGTCCATAAGGCTCAGTAAGAAAAAGTAGAATAATTGCGTATTAGCAGATTAGATAAAATGCTTTGAGTACGACCAAATTTGAGACTATAAAGAGAAGGCATTCAAATTTATTCTGATATATTAGTTATGGTACGAATAAGAAATAACCAATACAACATATGCTTGTATGAGGTACGAAAACAGCGATAAGTCAATTCAAAATCCTGATCGATTATTTCAAAATGGGAATATATCATTTAGAGAATTTTCAATCAGAGAATCAACAATCAATTAATGAGACTATTTAAAAAGTAAATATCAATATCGAAAGTTAAAAAAAATAAAATTAGTTGTTTTGTTGGCCTAGGTTATTGCTGCCACTGTTAAATTGTCTTTGAAGGTTTACATTATTACCAGATAAGAAGTTAGCTGAACCGACTGATTGACTGCTTTGTGAGCTAGATTGTGATTGACTAATGCTTTGTTTTGCCTTGTTACTCTTTTTTGCTTATGCATCTTTTGACATTGCTAATGGAGCTACGGTCAATGCAAATGCAATTACGATTGCGCTACAGGTTAAAACTGTTTTTGTGTTCATGTGTATTTCATTCTAGAAGACACACAATTGTAAGTTTTTTGTTTTGGCAACCAAACCCAATATTACACAAAGCCGTTGATAACAGGGAATAAAATAGAAATCACTATGTATGAAAAATACTATAATACTATAATCTAATAATTCGCTATATATTAGATTAGTTAAAATTATATGCTAAAATATATTATTTATTTTAACTAGAACCTTGTTATATATCATTTTAAAAGAATTTAAACAATGCAAGTCAGATTTAGTAAATGCGGGTATATATGATTACAAAAACAAATCCTTTTGTTCAATCTAGAATCTTTTTTAACAACTCCGTGTTTTATTTGAATATTGGACGACAATAGAATTTTGGAAAGTATGTTTCCCTCTGATATACTTCCAAAAGTTTATCCAAAAGAACCAACCCCCCAAGAAAAGTCTGAAATTGATGATGTATTAGATAGTAATATTTTTAATGTTATGCTAAATCGGCGATCACAGAGAAATTTTGAAGAAAGGGAAATAGAGGATTGGAAGATTGATATAATATTTGCTGCGGCTGATACAGCTCCCACTGCAGGTGGATTTCAAGGTTTTGAAATATATCATATTAAAAGGGGCGAATTAAAACAAGATCTGATAAAAGCGGCTAACAACCAGCCCTATGTGAATGCACCATTGGTTTTGGTATTTTGTTCTAATCCATCAAGAATTAAATTAAATTTTCATCCAGATGTTTTGCATAAATTTTCTATTCAAGACGCCACTCTTGCCGCTGGTTATGCCCAATTAGCCGCCCACGCCTTAGGATTGAGCTCAATTTGGATAGGCATGTTCAATGAACATTTGGTAAAAGAAATAGTCGATACTGATTTGCAGCCTTCCTCAATCTTGTGCATTGGATATCCAAAGAAAATGCTAATTCCAAAACCAAAAAGAAATCTTACAGATCTAATACATACTGTCTAATTTTGTTCTTTTCAACTATTACCTTTTTAGGGTTAGCATAAAAATGGCAGTTAGTTATTCTGAAAATGATATTGTAATTTGGTAGATCAACAGGATTTTTCTAGTCCTCAAATTAATTATAGATTCATTTGAAGTTAGAATGTTTTTAAGAAAATCTGTCAGAATCAATTTTAAATTATTCTAAAGTATAGTGATATCAAATTAAAAAAAGAATTTAAGAAAAAACTAAGTGAATTGGTATTCACTGGTTCTTGTAGATTGCTGTATAAGGGAAATCAAACGATTTGTATAATTCTGAAACGTCAGTATTAGTATTCGTGTCTAATTGCTCACTCAAATCTATTCCATCTTCAAATATCTGTTTTGAGACAGATTCGGATGACTTTTTATTATTATCATTATTGGTTTCAAGCGGCTCGTCTGATTCTGTACCCTTATTCAGGTTGATTGGTTTTATGATGTTATCATCTGGTGATGCTACTGCAGGACCTGCGGTTAGTACATTGTTAGTCTTACTTTCCATCTCATTACTTTCATCAGCATCTTCTTCATCATTTGAAGATAAAGCATTATTCATTTCAGATTTGTCTTCTGAATTCTTTGATTCTTTGTAAACTTCATCATTACATGACGTAGCATCATTCATGTCAAAATCACTAGATTGTTCTGTATCACAATTTAATAATTCGTTTAGGGCCATCGCAGAAGAAACCTGACTTAGTCCAATTGAGATTACTAGGGTAAATACTGCTGCTACTAGAACACCTGCGTTT
>JACDCB010000109.1 GCA_013694585.1 Candidatus Nitrosopumilus sp.
AAATATTATTTGCGATTAATAAGAAAAAGACAATGAAAGGTCGATACTTGTATTCTAATCTGTGTATGCAATTGAAAACATTTTTTATGAATTATATACCTGATTATTATGTTTATTGACCTGTGATTAAAGAAATATTTATTAGTTAATTATTGATCCTTTTAACTTTTCTTTCTATTGTCCAATTACGTGTCTTGTTGAAAGGATTTTTTATTCAAACTACCAACTCTTGTTCAAAATTCTTGATATTTCTTGTGTCATTACCCTTGACTATACCTTTAATAGTTTTTACGATTGCATTTAATGGAGAGTTTACAATTATTCTAACGTTAGGACTAATAGATTCTATATTTTTTCTTTCCATATCGCTGCAATAATTTATGGCTAGTCCTCCCAATAAAATAGGGATACTAAATATTGTACTGATCTTTTTTACGAGCCTTATTGCTGAACCTATGTTATCTTGAAGAGTAACTGAAATAAGTATCATACATGGTCTAGTTCCATCTATATAGTTAATCATTGAATCAGTAGGAATTGATGGTGATACGTTATTAACTTGAAACCCTTTTTCAAATAGTACGGATTCTATGATATTGCATGCTATATTATGGAGCTCTCCATCAGGAGTACATATGACTATACTCTCCATTTTGTCGTTAGGCTTAATTGAACTTGTGATCTTATGAATTGTTTTGTTTGCCATATTGCTACAGACATGTTCCATTCCAATATCTAATTTATTTTCCTGCCAGAGATACCCAACATCGTATAGAACAGGTTTTAGAATCTCATCATAAAATTCAGCCAAACCTGCCTGTTCCTTGTATTTTCCTGCAACATCCACTATCTTTTCAATATCCCCATTCTTTAACGCATCAAAAACCCTTTTTTTCAATTCTGATGTTACGACCACTTTCTTTTCATGTTCTTGGGTAACTGATGCTAACAGGGATAGGATTCTTGGATTATTTTTATATTCTAAAGGGATACTGTCAATTGTTACGTCGGCAGCCTTTCCCAAATATTTTATTGTATGCTGCATAGATATCTTTCTTTTCGAGTCCCATTGGCTTTTTACTAGATAATAGTAATCAAAGCCTTTTACCTTTTTTACTCGTATGAAAACCATATTCTTATGTACTATTACCTAGATATTAACATAGTGCTAAATATTGTGACTAGTGCTAACTCAGGCCTTAAAAAAAGATTTTATTGGGGTGGCAATTCAAAATAGATCATGATATTTATTAATTCTAAAACCTCTGTTCAGATCCCACAGTTTCGTGAAAATGAAATTAGCTATGAGGTCTAATAGTGTGAAGGATATTATGGGATGATAGAATAGTAAAGGCTGCAATCATTATTCCAATAATGTCTCTCCATGTTTCATCTGCTCTTGGTTTTGTGCTATTATTGGATATCCAATTACAATATATTCATTATCCATGATCCAGAAGATTAATGTTCCCCAAGCGAGTATTCCTGCAACCAAGGCACCGAGTCTAGCTCCAAAGTGTACAATGTAAATGGCTGTTAGAATTAGAATATGCCATACTATTGCAATAGATAGCCATAAAGGTTCCTAGAAAGTCCTTCTATCATCCAGAAAATAGTAAGTAGTTCCTATAACTAAAAGCAATAATAGAGAAATTAGCAGAATCTTGTAGTTTATTGACAGAGATGTTCTTTTTTCTCTTTATATGCCCTTTTGAATGGTCTAATCCATTCTCTTTTAGAACGTGAATTTATGATTCTTGGATGCTTCCTTCTTTGGTGAGATTTGATTATGAGAAATGATACTTGACTACTTGTCACTAAAGTATCGGTTTAATGGATTTGACATTTTTTTGATGGATCCAAATACACTATTTCATGATAAATCATAATCCTGTTTCTAAAATGTATTCGAATCAACTTGGATTTTGCATCAAGATATATTCCTTTAAAGATTTTGTAACCACTGGAAGTAGCCTTGGATCGTTTATTTTTGGAATGATGAATTCTTCGTTTAAATGCTTGATGTCAACTAGATCTGCTATAGATTTGGATACAGATATCAATATGTCTTCATCAAGATTTCTTATTCTTAAATCTAAGAGTGCTCTAAATATTGATGGGAAAACTACTGCGTTATTAATTTGATTTGGAAAATCCGATCTGCCTGTGGCCATAATTCTAGCCCCTGCACTTTTTGCTTCATCGGGTAAGATTTCTGGTGTTGGATTGCTCAATGCAAAAATGATTGGGTCTCTTTTCATCGATCCTACCATTTGTGGATTCATGAGATTTCCGATCCCAGATGTTCCAATAAATATGTCTGCTCCTTTGATTGCTGTTTCTAGATTACCTGCTATTTTGTTTAGATTTGTTTTTAAAGCTATTTCTCTCTTAAAGGAATTCAAGCTAATACTATCGCGCTTTGGATTGTTTTGTTTATTTGATTGGAGGTCTCTTAATTTTTCGTTATTATCGTTATTATCTCTTCCATCGTAAATGGCTCCTTTCTTGTCTATTACTGTTATCTCTTTAAAGCCTGCCCTGGATAGAATCTTAAAGATGCCATACCCTGCAGACCCTGCACCTGCAATCACGACTTTAACACTCTCTGAGTTCTTTTGTACTATTCGTAATGCATTTATCACGGCTGCAAGAGTGATTACTGCTGTACCATGTCTATCGTCATGAAAAATTGGGATTGACATTTCCTTTTGAAGTCGTTCTACTATTTCTAGAACCTTGGGAGATTCGATGTCCTCTATATTTATGGCACCAAATGAAGGTTCAATAGCTTTGACAAATTTGATAATTTCTTCTTTATCTTTTATAGATATACAAAGCGGAAATGCATTTACATTTCCAAGGGTCTTAAATAAGACTGATTTTCCTTCCATTACGGGCAATGCTCCTTCTGGACCAATATCGCCGAGTCCTAGGACTCTCGTTCCATCACACACTATAGCTATAGTATTCCATTTTGAGGTGTAATCATATGCCAATTCTTTATTCTTTTGGATTTCATTTGAAACATATGCTACGCCCGGAGTATAGATTGAGCTTAAGGTTCCTTTGCCTTCTTCCTTTGAATTTTCAAAAATATTATCTGAAGATATCCTACTTGAAATCTCTATTTTCCCTCTAAGTAATCGGTGTAAATTTATTGCGTCTTCCTTTAATGTCAATCCTTCTTATGGATATCTCGAAAATTATTTAAACGAATCATTTGGTCAGCGTTCGAATAAATTTTTAGTACAAAACAAATTATTATCAAAGGCTAAATTCTGCCATAAATATATTTATTACAATATTTGAAAAAAATAAGGTTAAGCCACAAGAAGAAGACGCTAATTAAGAAATGATGCGTTCACAATTACATTTCTGACTTCTGAAAGTCTTTTTCTTAAAGTCATTATGTTGATATTAGCTGCAGAAGCGATTTTTGCCTGCGAAATTTTTTGTTTATGCTTCCTGCATGTTATATAAAGAATGGCTGCTGCGATTGAGAGGGAGTTCTTACCTGAGAATACATTCTCATTTTGTATAGCTAAAAGTAAATCTATGGATTCTCTTGCTGCTCTCTCGGTAATTTCTGCCTCATCTGCTATCTTTCTTATAAAAATAGCTGGTTTGAATTGTACGTGGGTAATTTTCAACTCTCTCATTAAAAGACGATAACATCTAGCGGCAAAGATTTCATCAGCTTCTACTATATGGGAGATTTCAGACAATGTTCTTGGAATGTTGGTTTTCTTACAAACTAGATATACACATGAAACGATCATTTCCTTTATTGACCTTCCTTTAATTAATCCTCTTTCTAGTGCCTTCTTGTAGTAGGATAGTGCTTCTTCTATGCAGAACGAAGTCAAGGATAATTTATCTTTTATTCGATTCAAAAGGTCTATGACTATTTTCAAATTTCTCTTTTTGTTTGAGCAACTAACAATTTTGTTTAAGAACTCTATCTTATTATGTTCTTTCCTATTTGAAAACCTTTTGGAGGTGGTGGTATCATAATCTGCAATTACTGTTGACATTCCTTTATCATTAAGAATAATGGAATGAGGCAAAACAGTGTTAGTATCGCTTCTACCTCTATAAAAATCAGTATCTAATTCGGCATCATATATCTTATCTTGAACAACCATGCCACATGACCTACAAAGCTTTTCACCTTTCTCGTAGTCATAGATAACAGCGTGTATGTGTACCGGTGTATATGTTTCTATATTTTTAACTATTAAACTATTATACATCGAAGGATGATATGTTGCAGGATATAAGACGTCTATGTATACTATGTCGCATTTCTCTTACTTCGATTACAGATGGTTACAAACAGTTACAGTTTTAAGATATGTGGGCTAAGTAATGTTATGGGTGTCTCGTCGTCCACTGTTAGATCCTTTCGTATCGACAAATCCCTTTCTGAAATTCTTAATTCAGAGGCAGAGCGAATGGGTATATCTGTAAATGCTATGATTAACTCAGTCCTTAAACAATATGCTGAATTTACGAGATTTCAATCAAAACTGGACATGCTTATTGTAAATCGTGATGTTTTCAAATCTTTATTATGCCGTTTAAATGACGATGAAGCATACAACTTTGGTCTTGAAATGGGCAAAGACATTCCGAATGATACTATACTGTTCTGGAAAAAGGACATCACGTTTAATGGTGTTTTGGAATATATTGAAAAAATAGTATGTACTTATGGATATATTGGAACTTACGATGAATTGAATACCAATGAATACAAAATAATTGTAATTAGACATAGACTGGAAGGGAAGGGCTCAAAATTCCTGTCAGGATTTTTTAAATCTTTACTCAAACAAACTTTGATGATAGATGCTGAAATTGATGTTACTGAGTACTCTGTAAAAATAAAGATAAGATTATCGGAATAAATAGATCTGCGATTTTCGTTTAAGCATAAGCATTCTAACCAATCATTTTTTTATGGATGAATAAAAACTTTGTTATACATGATGTTATAATGTCAGAAGAACCTATTAACAGAAAAGATGACGTCGAACAAGATGTGCGGGACACAGCAGATCATGTCGAAGAAGGCTTTGATGAAACAGGGGATAAAATAAAGGCTGGTGCTAAAGCCATAGGAAACAAAATAAACGATCCAAACACTGACGTTGGAACCGAATACAAAGCAGAAAAGATAAAGGAAGAAGTAGAAGATATTTAGATTTTCTACATAGCATATCATCTCATTTTCCTAGAATTGTTTTACTGATACTCAATATGGTAGCCTCTGTTGACCGCAAAATGGGTTTTCTTATATGAGGAGTCCTTTTTTAGCTGCTTTGGATAAACATTTTTGATTTCTCTCTACATATGAACTATTTATAGTTTGAATAATAAATCTTTACAATGTCCAAAATAAATATATCATTATTTGGAATTGTGATTGCAACTATATTTTCAATGACTCTTGGTTTTCAATCAAGCAATGCCGAACCCGTGACTATGGATATTAATAAAGCTAAAGATCCGGGTCCTGGATTTGATACTGATAAATTAGGTACCCTTACCATTGATGCTAATAATAACACATTAGACGTCTCTGCAAATCTAAATGTTGCTCCTAAACAAGACAAGGTGTTTGAAGGTTGGTTAGTTGATGCCGATGGTTCAAACTATAAACTGAGTTTGGGTGCATTTGATGGCAACAATTTGAAGTTTTCTGAGAATATGGTTAATCCTTACACCTATACACAATTTATTATAACTGAAGAACCAATCGGTGATGCCGATCCAAATGCTGCAGGAACGTATGGGGGAGCTGAATTACAGCCTCCTTTCGGACAGTAAAAATTTCTTTTTTACAATATTATAATTTTCAAAAATTCTGTTTTTTTAGTCGGAAAAAATATCTTAATAAAATAACTTGTCAATTTTTTTGCCTTTAATTTAGATATTTAGTATATTGCACAACTACGGATGAAATAAATTAAGTAAACATTAATTATTGTCACTACTTTATGGTCTCAAAATGTACTCGCATAGGAAAGTTGACGGATTCATGAAAGTGAAGTTTCTTGAGACCTCTTTCATTTGATAGGAAATCTTCGATCTTGCCTGAATACTTTATTATATTTCCTGCCAATTCTGGTTTTATTATCTCTGTGACATTTAATGCAATCCCGTTTTCATAGTCCACTTCCCATAATTCATTTATAAACCCATCTAAAAGAACATATTCCACAGATTTCGCAGCAGCAGGTGTAGGAACATTACTTTCTTTTTCTGTGTTCAACCAATCTATTATTGTATCTGAAGTTATTATATTTATTGCTGAATATCTAAGTCTTGCCTATCTGAATCAAAAGTACCTCTCATCGGATAGGATATCAAAGTCATTTTTGACCTTGATAATCGTAATTATTAAAATTTAATCGACAGCGAAAGTTATGCTATGGAATATAATTTGGATTATTGCTGAAATTCCTCTTCGGAATTATGCAAGGAGATGTAGTAAATGCTCGACAAAATCATGTCTCGACTAATAACTGATAATCTTTCTTCTTTGCAGAAGTATTCTGAAAAAAAATAAGAATCTACATTATATCAGATCAAGAATTTTAGAATATCCTGATGAAGTGGAAGGATGGTTGACAATGTGATAAATAGACCAAAAGAAATCAATATAAATTAACCAGTATGTGAAATTCTAAAAGGAAAAAGCCTGTCATCTAATTTGATTCACTACTAGTCAAAACCTGTATAAGAATCAATTTGGCAATACCTCATGGTCTTTCAATCTTTGGACTTGTATTTTTCTTTAGTAGATGCGATCTGGATACATACTTAAACATATTAACCACAATCTACCTGTCGATTTATCTCTCTGCGAAATAAATAAGAAAAAGTTTGTCCGATTATATGATCTATTTAAAACTTGTTTTATATGACACTATATGTCAGGTAATCTGAATATAAACTGGTCAGATGTAATTAAGAAGGATGCAAGAGGGATTGATGATTATGATTTAGGAGAGGTCCAAGAAATTAGTGAAGACTACGTTATTACAGAAAGAGGTGTGGTTGACAAAACTAAATTTGTGATACCTAAGACCTTGACTTCTCATTTCGATGGACATAATTTGCATTTTAACGTGTCTGAGCAAGATGCCTCTAAATATAAACAATAAAATGAAATTGTAAAGTTACCAAAACATATACGTCTTTTAAATCGCCTTTTGGCGATACTACCTTGTTTATGTCTGGTCGGATGATGTATTCATAATTTTCTGACAGGTGATGTAGGTGAAATGTTAGTAGTAGGAAATGAATAGTAAACATCTGGTGTTATGAATGGCTGACAGAATTATGGAATAACATTAGGGGCTTGAGTTAATAAAATAACTAAATCGTTTAAATTTTAACTATGTAAATCAAATCTGCAATTAGAATATATCTATAAAACATAAACATTATGATTTATTAATGTATGTTGTACTTGATATCTTACAGAAGTGATAAAGATAATGATCATTGAAGATGAGCAGGATTTGTTAAATCTTTATAAAGATTTTCTAATAAACAAGGGATATCACATTTCTGTTACAAATACCACAGCTTCAAATGTTCTGAGTGACTACGAAGAGTTTAAACCCGATCTTGTTATTTTGGATTACAAACTTCCAGATGGTAAAAACGGACTTGAAGCGGCAAATGAGATTTTTGGAAAGTATCCATTTGCATCCATTCTAATCATTTCTGCGTATGATTCAGTTAAACAAGCTTTTAATAGTGAGAAAAAATTCGTCGCTAAAAACATTAAATTGTTGATTAAACCATTTAAGTTATCCAAATTAAATGAATTAGCAATTGATCTAGTGAACAAACAAACAAACAAACAAATCAGAAACTAATCAATTAATGTTGTGGTTACTAATGATAGGATTGTTCATAAAACAGGGTTTAGATATGCCCTGAATGAAGTTGACAATCTAACAACTTTTGGAATATCTATATTTGTTGACATATTATGAAAAATCAATTATGAACAGTGATTATCATTTAATCTAATAAACATTCATTGTTATTACATATTAGGTTTACAAGTTGAAAAAGGATCTAAAAATTAGCATTCAAGCTGCGCACGAGCAGTTTACACCAAGGGAATTATTGGATGACGTGGTTTACATGGATAAAAAGGGAATAACACGGTGCTGGACAAGCGATCATTACATGCCTTGGTGGCATTCAGGCGCATCAGGAGGAGCTGCGTGGCCTTGGATGGGCGCAGCTTTGGCTAAAACTACTAACATAACCGTTGGAACAGGAGTAACGGCCCCTATATTGAGATATCATCCAGCGATTGTAGCCCAGACATTTGCAACCCTTGCCAATATGTTTCCAAATAGAGTAATACTTGGTTTAGGAAGAGGGGAAGCATTAAATGAGGTTACTACAGGTAATAATTGGCCTTCTAATTCTGAAAGATTTCTTCGATTAAAAGAGTCTATTAAACTAATAAAAAAACTTTGGACCGGAGACTGGGTGAATTTTAAAGGCGATTATTATTGGGTCAAAGATTCCCGTTTGTACACAAGACCTGATTGCGTAATTCCTCTCTACATCGCTGCTTCAGGCCCGCAATCTGCGAGACTGGCTGGAGAAGAAGGGGATGGATTTATAACAATCGAGACAAATCATAATAAAATAAAGGATGTTTTAATACCCGCATTTGAGGAGGGATCAAAAATGGGAAATGAACGCCATGAGAGAAAGGAAAAGGGAAAAGAAAAAGTGTTATTTATTCCAGCATCATATGATGAAGATGAAGAAAAAGCCCTAAGCTCAATTAGATTTTGGCGAGGTTCAATGATTAAGGCATTTTATGAGGCAGAGATACATGATCCCAGAAAAATTGAAGAGAATGGATTAGTCATAGAAGACGATTCATTGAAAAAGAATATGTTTTTGATCACAAACGAAGAAGAAGGAATCAAAAAGTTGTCCAATTTTGAAAATGCAGGAATTACTGAAATAGTATTGACAAACTCAAGTCCAAATAAAAAAAAACTAATAGATTTGTTAGTGGAAAAATTGATACCGGGTATAAGACAATGATCATTTGATGCTCCTCTCATCCTATTAGTAGGCTTGATTTTCCTACCCCCCTCCACCGTCTTTTCCACCGCCAGAACTTTCGACCTCTAACTCTTTTAATTCTTCGTCTACTTCAGTTTTTGCCTTGGTGATAGGTTTGAGCATTTCTTTTTTTAATTTGTCACTATCTAATGTTTCTTCATTTTTCTCATCATTTTTATCCATAGACACAATATTGCAAGAACAATAAATAAACTTTGAAACTGTTGATAAATGTGCTCTTTAAGAATCACAAAACTAAAAATATCGTGGAGAATGTATCAGCTGGCTACACATCCGGCTTAGTTAAACCTTGAATTACTATAATTTCAGAAGTAAAAATATAATATCAAAAAAAAATATACTTTGTGACGTTACTCCTGTAACTACCAATCTTGTGTGCAGTATTGCTTGTCCATTTTGCTGTTTCTGTGCTGAATGGGGGGATTAGATGATCATCATATTTTGAACACTTCCAAATCGATTTTGGTAACATGGAGGTTCTTTTTTTTGAATCTATATAGTAACGATTTGGGTTACAAATCAGATTCATATCTTAACCTAATCCTTAGTGCCTTTCGTATCTGATTTCAAAATCCTCATACTATGTTAGTAGCGCTGTTACCATCCAAATATTACGATTACTATGCTAACAAAAAATAGGAAGATGCCATAAGAGAATAACTTTGTAAATTTTAGTATTTAGTTTACGTTAAAAGAGAATATCTAATATTTTAAAAAACATCAAAGGAGTTAAGGATAATATTGACAGTTCTTGGATTGATAGATAAACCTAGATTAATGAAGACGTTTGTTGCATTTAAAGATTCTAGGACTCAGAATATAATATAGCTTGACTACCTTGTGTCAAAAGTTGATGCTATTTTTGTACCAGATGCACACTCGTGATATGATGTATTCTTAAAGATATTTCTCATCCAATCCGTAGAGATTCAAATCGGATTGATCTCCTCAACGAAATTTATGTTAATCATGAAATAATCGAGTTCACTTTTCTAATATTATCAAAATATTTTCATATTTCTTTTGTCAGGTGAGTGTCGGGTGAGGAAGAGCAATTATCTAACGTTTATTTTAGTTTCGATGTTTTATTGATGATAGATCATTTGGTAGTTATATATCAACTGCATGTGGTTTTGGAAGACTTTTGTTTTGACTAGTTCCATTGAAATCGAGTTATATTTATATGGGAAAAAATGTAGCTCTTTGCATGGTCAGTTATAAACCAATATTAATAGCTGGTTTAGTC
>JACDCB010000117.1 GCA_013694585.1 Candidatus Nitrosopumilus sp.
GGAATTACGTGAATCACTTAATACAAAATGGAATGTAGAAGTACTAGAACCAAGAGATGGAATAGGAGGTCACTGCCTTCCCAAAGACACAAAAATGTTTATCAATTCATCTAACACTATAAAAAGCAAGATACTTCAGGCAGCAATGGAGATTGATGATGATTATAGAGAGTATTTTCAGAATGTTAAGGAACTTGATACATCCCGTGAAGAAAAAGACTGTGATCTCATAAAAGCTCTAAGATGAACTTCCAATGTCAAATGATGCAAAAAGTGAAAATATACTAGTATTCGGGGCTCATCCGGATGATTTAGAAATCGGTATGGGGGGAACTATAACAAAGCTATCTAGACTCGGTTATAGGGTGAAATTGGTAGTTGCCACTTTACCTAATTTTACTCAGAGTGATAAAAAAGATGAAAGGCGAATGGAAGCAGTCCGATCTTCAAAGGTAATGGGATGTCCAGAACCAGACTTTCTAGACCTTCCTCCAGAGGAGATGGCTCATAGCAGGAAACTAATAGGATTAATGGACAAGTACATTATCGATTACAAACCTGTAGCAGTCTTTACTCAATGGATCGGGGATTCACATCAAGACCATCAAGCCCTTACCAAATCTGTAATTTCGGGTAGCAGAGATACTACCGACTTGTATATGTATGAAACAACGATCCCAGGAGGGATCACAGAGCAAGCATTTAGGCCACAGTTATTCATAGACATATCCGACTATATGGAGCCAAAAAAATCCGCTCTCGAATGCTTTGAATCACAACAACTAAGATGCGGTCCGATTTGGATAGGTGCAATAGAGGGTAGGGCTGCGTTCAGGGGATATCAATTGAATTGCAAGTATGCTGAAGCCTTTGAAGTTATCAGAATTTCAAAGTGGTAATTTTTTAGAATGCTTTTAAAAATAGTCTACAATTGAAGAGTTTAATGTTTTGACAGATTTTCTTTGGATCATAACTCTATCATATTTTTTCTTCTCAATATAAGTTTCGTTCCAATATCTAAAACATACAAGCGATTTATAGTCCCCAGTTTTTATATGTTCGTTAAATAACACGTTCCTGACCATTATATCAGGTTCATTCACGCCTGCCACTGTTCTGATAGGACCAGATGCTGAGAACCGAGGATTTATTTCTATAATTTTAACCTGGTTGTCATCCGTATCTATTAGAGACTGGATATTGAGTGGACCAAAGGTTTTTAATTTTTTGGCTATCTTATTGCAAACTTTTGTAACTTTTGGATACTTGTCTACAAATGCCTTATAGGTCTGACCGTGCTTTAGGATTTTTTTAAGTGTTATTGTTGACATGATTTGATTCCTGTCCTTGCTCAAAGTTATCCCAGTCGTATACTCGTTCGCATCACCCTGAAGATACTTTTGGATCATTGGTTTCCAACCTATCTGCGTTATTGCTTTAGTGGCAAATTCTAATTCTTCAATTGAGTTAACGATCTGAAACAACTTTGAGCCAAACCCCTCCCGTGGTTTTACTACTAGTGGAAATTTATAATCCTTCAAAAAGGCGTGTATTTCATCGTACAAACAAGTTGGAATGGAATTTAAATTATTTTTCTGCAAAAATTCATTTGTTTTATATTTATCCCGGCACATTTCTACAATATGCGGTTGGCTGGTTATGATTACTGCACCAGTACTATCCTCGATATACTCTTTATTTTTACATAATATGGGCAATTCTACATCTGAGCCTATAAACAGAACTTGAATTTTATTTTTATTGCATAAGTCCACCACCGACTTTAGATACTCTTTATCTGTTGGCTTTTGGAGAATGGAGAAGTTGTGCGATCTATATAAGCCGGCTGCCTCATAACTGATATCTGTTGCCAAAATTTTGTACTCATACCTCTTACCCTTTGCATATTTATTGTGATATTTCAATGATTTGATTATGCCTTGCGCTACTATTCCACCAGCTGAAGTAACGACAACATTAATGCTTTTCATTGAACTGTAAATAGCACATAAACTTTCAGCTTAGTAGCACTGGTTTAGTAAAATCGTTATTATCAACCAATTTGTGAGACCATTCTTGCTCAATTCGTTCAATTCCAAAATTAACGGCATAATCGATTATACAAGATTTTAGTTTCAATGCATTTTTAGATTTTTGAACGTTCTTTATGACGCCCTTGATTTTTCTTTGTTCCTGTTTATAGTAAAACAGATTGTCTAATAAACTTTTTAATTGATCTTTGTTCTCATATATTTCCTTTCTCCTTAAGATCAACGGTTCAATTTGCTTCTTCAATTCATCATTCTTATGATTGATATCAATAAAGAATTCAGATATATTGGATATTCCGTTCTCCTCCAAATATCTTGACGCTTCACTTTGGGCAAATCCTTTATAAACATCATTCCCTGGCCAGAGGACCATAGTGGGCAATGTTATTTGCAGCGCATCAAAGACTCTCTTGCCTACAACCGTATATCCTATACTTCCCCCAGTACCAGAAATGTATCCTGAAATTGCTAATTCCCTTGATAGCAAGAGTAAAATTGGGATTGCTCGTGGTGAAACCATATCAAGCATGTTCTCTGGTATTGATACCTTGTAATTCTTGCCGATTGATAAAGATACACTTTTCTTGCAGGATATACATTTGCCGATTAGTACAATTTCTCCATTATCCTTCCTGCTTATCTTAGAGGAAGCCTTGCTGCCACAATCACAATGTAACCATAAGGGTGAATGCTTATTGAGATTCGGGCTAACCCCAGTAAATATTCCATGCTCTCTAAAATAAGTTTCTGATTTTTCCAAAGAATTCAGATAAATTTCATTCTCAGATAAAAGGAAATTATATCCTCTCTGAAATACTTTAGACAGATCTGACAAATTTACAAATAGTGTTTTATAATTCCAAATATTGTTGGCAATTTTTGACATGATGATCGAATTGAATTCCGAATAACTATCAGATAATAGAAACGATTCCTCAACTATATTCCAGAACTTTTGGAATCTGTCATACAGGCCCTTAACTTCGGGCTTTGACAAATCCTTATTATTTTTTATCCAATTATATATTTGATTTTCCCAATAATTTATCAACGAGCGAGTCGGCGGGTCCGTCCTGCTCGAGATTTTCCATCTTTTGGAATCGTTGATTGGAAGCCTTAAATCAAGTACTCCGGTGGAATTTCTAATACTAGGTAATTTTGCTATATGCATCCATTTGTCATCCATAAAATCATGGTCAACTATCAAGAATAGAGGGACGATGCAGAAGTTTTTCTTTTTCGAGTGATTTGCCAAAGATTCTAACAAAACTATTTTCTTAAAAACCCCGCTGAAAGCAAACAAGTTAGGTTGATGGATCCCCACGAAAATTTTCAATCTTTCGTCTGCTAAAGAGTCAATTTGGTTTTTTAACATTTCATTAAGCGTTCCTGCCTTAGTGTGAAAACGTGTAATAACCTTTTTAAGAAGTTCACGATTTAGCCTAATAAATTCACCTGTCTCAGGGAAAGGATTCTTATCCAAAATTTCAATTGCTTCATCGAACTTTGACGGGATGGATTGTGCAAACTTAGTAATATCTGGATCGGAGGAATTCAGATATTTTGAGAATATTGCACTTAATTTACTGTCACCGTCAATAGTGGCTACCGTATTACTTCCCAAACCTTTTAATCACTAATATCTATTTAAGTTTCTTTTTAACTCTATCTTATTTCTGTTCTATAATATTAATCAAATCCTTTATTCTATTAAAATCCCCTATTTCATTAATGGAGTGCGCGTCGCTACCCAGATGGAATTCTACCCCATATTCTTTAAAGATTTTCAAAAATCCTTTTGGTGGGCGTATATATTTTGAATTAATCTCTATTTTTTTCTTATTCGCAACCACTAATTCGGCTAAATTTCTTATTTCGTTATCATCAACTTTGAAATCAAATTCTGGAGCTAGATGCCCTATGACATCAACGTTGGGATTTTCAATCGCTTTAATTAAAGCCTCGGACCACTGTTCTTTGTTGTATTTTGTGTGAAAACTAGCCACGATAAAATACTCATCATTTAAGAATTCAGCTGGACAATCAATCTCCCCATTTACCAAAATCTTTGCCTCAAATCCTTTGAGCATCTTGATTCTAGTTCGGGGGACGTAGTAGTTTAGTTCTTCTATGTATTTTTTTGTCCATTCAGAATTTTTTCGTACATGCTCTGTAATGGCTATCCTTTCTAAATCCAGATCTTCTGATTTATTTATGATATTTGCGATGGTCAAATCTTTAGAAGAATGGTCATTATAGTTACAATGAATATGCAAGTCTTCTTTTAAATTTAGCATCATAATCTTACCTGAAAAAGGTATGAGAATATGTTTTATAATTTTTTTTAATTATAACACTCAAAATATTTATATCATTAACAAAATTAACAGTACTAAAAACGGATGCCGATTGCGTAGAAAAATATCCACAGTAATGATTCCCGGTGCCTCTGCACCAGCTGGAATAAATACAATAAAATCATTGAGATTATCGGATTTTAGCGGCAAGATATTATCTACGGATTCTAATGCTTTATCAGCAGGGTTTTATTTATCTGACTACTATGAGGTGATACCAGAAGCAGAAGCAGATGACTATTTGGAGGTGCTGCTCAACATAATCGACAAATATAGTATCGAGGTTTTAATGCCTTCATCCGGTTATGACATCTTTCCGTTCAGCGAATTTAAATCTAAATTGAAAAAACATGGGGTGATTCCGGTAGTGAGTGACAGGAAAATCTTGGAAATTTGTCGAGATAAGATATACACTTTTAATCATTTAAACAAATTTTTCAGGCTTCCATATACAACTTTAAATCCAGACGAGATTGATACTTATCCAGTTATTGCAAAGCCCCGATTTGGGAAAGGGAGCAGGGATGTAATTCAGGTAACTGACGAGCAAGAAAAAAAATACATTTGCTCAAAGTATCCCAATATGATCTATCAAGAATTTTTGCCTGGAGATGAATATACCATTGATGTCATGAGTGATCTTGAATCTAACCCAATAATATCCGTTCCCCGCGTAAGATTACAAACAAAAAGTGGTATTTCTACCAAGGGTAAGATTATTCTTGATAAAGAATTAATTGAAGAATCCATGAAGATAGTGAAAAAACTTAAAATAATTGGACCTTCTTGCATTCAAATGAAAAAGGACAAATTTGATCAATTCAAATTGGTAGAAATTAATCCTCGGCTCGGTGGCGGCACAATTTTTACAACTTTGGCCGGTGCCAACTTCCCTAAAATGGTACTTGATTTGGTCGAGGGGAAAAAAATAGATCCACCAAAGATATCTGAAATAACCGTGCTAAGATACTTTGAAGAAATTGTCTTGGATGAAAGAAACAAGATTAACTACATTGGAAAAGACCTTTTAACCAGTAATGCATGTCGTATCTGATTTTATTTAATGGTTCTGTTGAATTTTGAAGTGTGTCAACTTGTAAGTGTTGATTAGTAACGGCTAGTAGCTTACAAGGCCACATGTCTGTCAAATGCATTAAAATAACACTAAAGCCTATTGTCATCGCCAGAGCAATCAGAATTACGTCCATATACTTGAATTCAAATCTTAATGTCAAATTTAATCCACTAACTAAATATTTTTAAATATTTTCAAGATGCAAGCATTATCTCCAACCGCTTTTCTTTATTGTAATTGCAGCGTATATTAATAGCCATGTATAGATGTAGGTCGATAAAAGTGTAAAAAACGGCCTATAAAGCCAATTTCTATCGCCTGGATTTCTCAGTCTAAAATCAACGGCATAAATCATCCCAGTAAATAATACTCCTGCAAACCAAACCACCGGAGTTATGAAGTCACCAGCTAAGGGCATATAGACAACCGTAGTCGCTACAATGTATGGTCTGATGAATTTCATCGAAGTTTGAAAATAATATAAAAGTGCAACATAGAATGGCCTTTTCCAAAAAATGCCTCCAGCAGCAAACAGACTTCTAATAAAACTCTTCCTCCATCTCACCTGCTGTTTTATTAATGAGTCAAGCGTAGATGGAACTCCAATATTTACTCTTATATTTTGGGAGTACAAAACCTTCCAAAATCCATTGACAACTTGCTTAGTTTCACTTTCCTCATTCTTATTTTCAAACGAATTTTCGTACGTGGACCTCTTGGCCATACCTTCCACATTGAGAATTGGAACTGCGGCATATTTTTCGTTAGTAGATTTGTTAGTTATCTTTGGAGGGCGAGTTGACAAAACATGAGCCGTCATTCTCCTATCAGTAGCAAACTTGAATTCCATCCCCAAAAATCTATCTCGTGCCCATTGAGGGATAAAGTCTTGAATAGCAGCCCGTCTATAGAAACTGAGTGACCCAGCACAACAGCTAACAGAAGAAAAAACGCTTTCCGCCCCCTTTTGTGCTCTACAAGCCCCATCGGCGTAAACATCTTGTAATTTCTCCAGAAAGTGATCCCAAAATCCTCCAGCATGTCTATTTTTAACTCGTCCATGTCCTGTGAGGGCTCCTACTTGTTTATCTGCGTAAAAAATTTGCACCGCCTTTTCAGTCGCATCAACAGCCATGTCACAATCGCTATCCATGAAAGCGTATATTTCTCCATGGGCAATCTTGCTAGCAGCTTCAATTGCTTTCTTCTTTCCAACGCTTTCTTTTAGATGTACTATTCTAAGGCTAACTAATTTGTTCTTATCCTTAATACTGTCGAGAATATCACCAGTCTTGTCTGTACTGCCATCGTCTATCACAATTATTTCCTTTTTTTGATAGGTTTGGTCTATGCATGACTGTATGCATGTGCTAATGTCGGCTTCCTCATTTTTTACAGGAACGACTATAGATACCAGCGGCTCATCGTTTTCAGGAATCTTCTTATCGAAAACCTTAAGGTAAGGGTCTCGATATCGAAAATAGGAAATGAATAAGATATTAAATAATACAAATGAAGTTAAAATGCTATAGATTCCTACCCCCATATCTATCACGTAAATGGTCAGAAAAACCTTTGTACACAAAATTGCTAGAACGGCTGATAAGAGTAATGCCCTAACAAACCATCTTTTATTATCCAATTCCTTTGTTTTAGTGAATTTAGGTAGATTACTCAAAGCCAAACATTAAATCAACTCGTCGATAAATTAGTTGAAATAAAGCTGTTTATTACTTTTTTCATAGTAAATTCCTTGGAACGGTTATATAAGATTCGTCTAGTAGAAGGATAAGTAAAAGAAAAAGAATGGCCTAAAAATATACTAAAGTTGTTCAGCTATAATGCCTAGTTCCATCTCAATCTTTCAGTTTCTCTGTCCTCCTTAGACGATTTTTTCCAATCTTTGTAGTGGTTTCTACATAAGTAAACACGCTTCTTTGAATTATCGAAATCTAAATCCTGTGACATTTTTGCCTTTGCCAAACTCATTGATCTATCTGCAGACTCTTCGCAACCTAAAACACTGCAAGTAATTCCCTTCTCTACTTTTCCCATTAGAAAGCAAAAACCATTGTAATATAATAAAGTTAATGGATAATAGGGCAGCCGTCTATAAAGTAAAGTATTGGGCTGCTGGGTTATGTACTACGATTGCAGCTGTAGAGAATTCTGGATCAATTTGACCACTTTCAGTTAGAGTCATTCCGCTAATTGAAGGGTTCAATAATTTCCACACTAGGAAATGTTGGGTAATATCTGGACAGCTTGGGTAACCCCAACTGTACCTTAGCCCCCCTACCTTTAACCGGAGCTCTTCCTTGATTTTGTAATTTACCCAATCTGCTAAAGCTTCTGTCGTTTCTACTGCCAACCCGTGTAAGTAATAAGCATCAGTATAGCGACCTTGCTTATTCCATTCCTCTATTATCTGGGCAACCTTATTTCCCATTGTTACTGACTGAAACGCAACAACATCATCGGATTCTGAATCAAAATAATCTGCAAGACATAAATGGGAAGGCTTGTTAGACCTCGGAAACTCAAATACGATTTCTGGATCAATTTTATCATCATCCTGGTATTTTACTGAGAGGCTATTGTTTCCAAGCTTTCTGCATCGAAAGTAAGAGTAAACTGCGTGGGTATCAAATAATTTCTCCTTCACAACTTTGACCTTCCATTCTTTAAGTAGTTCTTCATACTCATCTTTCAATTCGGTAGCTTTCTTACCCCTTAATCCCCACGACAAGACAAAAAGGGATTTCTTATTCAAGTATTGCCATATTTCTTCGAGTGGAAGGTCCTTATTCTCAAGTCTGGTTACAAAATTAAATTCAGGAGGGACAGGCTTTTCCTTTACTGGTTTCACGCTGCTTACAATATTGCTTAGATCTTGTGAATTAGTAGCCTCGTTATATTTTCTCTCTTTCCAGCTTGTTAATTTTTCCAACCATTTGTTTATGTATTCTTCTCTATTTCCACTCATTAGGTTATTCATCACTTTCAGCCCTTCAAAGGCAGTTTTGCAGTAGAATATTCCAGCTTTGTAAATATTGCCGTCTCCCTTCGCTATTCTATTAATGTAATCAGTATTAATTGCAGCCCCACCGCATAAAACAGGAATATCCATCTTATTCTCTCGCAGAAATTCTGAGAAAAGCTGCATTTGTTTTGATGTTGAGACCAATAATGCAGATAATCCCACAGCATCTGCCTTTACTTCTTTAATCTTGTTCACTATGCTAGGAATAGGAACTTGTTTTCCTAAATCAAAAACTTCATAGCCATTGTTAACCAATATTGTCTTTACCAAATTTTTTCCTATATCATGTACATCCCCATAGACTGTACATAAGACGATTTTTCCTTTGCTGATTCCCTCTTGTTTTATCAAGTATTTCTCCAGCTCCAAAACTGCAGCCTTCATGCATTCGGCTGACTTTAGTACGAAAGGTAGGATCAATTCTCCTGTACCAAATTTATCTCCTACTTCTTTCATTGCAGGAAGAAGTACTTCATTTAGTGTTTGTACAGCCGCGTCATGCAATTTTTCTTTATTACCCGTCAGTGTTTGCCTCTTTGTGCCGTTTTCTAATAACTTGTCTGATAGAGCAAAATCATCTTTGGATGGCATTCTCTCTGATATGGATAAAACTACATCATTTTCAATACCATCTTTTAGTCTATTAACGATTCTAAAGTAACATTTTTTACCTGCATCCCAACTTGCATCCATTTCCATCAAATTGTTCTGTTTTTGAATACCTGTAGATCCTGTTCCTGTTCCGCTAACAGCATCATTGGAACTAAAGTAAGATATTAATTCAGATAATGCATTACTATTATTATTAAAGATAAGGTCTTCGCATATTTTTTTTTCCTTAGAATTGATTTGCGGGTAGGGGATGATATCTTTGGGATTAATTATCACAGTATCAAGACCACTTTTTAATGCATGAAATAAGAAAACTGAGTTTAGATATTTTCTAGCCAGTGGTGACAATCCGAAGCTAACGTTACTTAATCCCAACGTTGTCAAAGACTTTGGATATTTTTCTTTTACGAACTTAATTCCGTCTAACGTATGAGATGCAGATGCAACATATTCTTCCTCACCTGTTGCTAACGTAAAGGTTAATACATCAAAAATTAACTGCCAGGGTTTCAAACCCAATCCAATTGCTTTGTCATATAATATTCCTGCAACCTCTAATTTTTCTTTACTAGTTTTTGCCATCCCATTCGGTCCTATGCACATAGAAATCGCAGGTGCTCCGTACTTCTTCATTAGAGGAGTAATTTCATTAAATCTATTCCCATCACCTTCAAGATTAATGGAATTGATTATAGGTACGCCAGGAATCTGTTTGAGGGCGGTAGCAATAACCTTTGAATCCGTTGAATCTATAACTAAGGGCGCTTCAATTTCTAAACTAAGCCTCTTTACAATTTTTTGCATAAAATCCTGTTCATCCGATCGTTCTGTTGTTGCAACGCATACATCTAAACAGTGTGCACCATCCTCTACTTGAAATCTTGCTAATTCAATTAACCCGTCAAAGTCATTCTCTAGGACCATTTTCTTGGCTTTCTTTGATCCTTGAGAATTCAATCGCTCTCCAATGATTAATGGACGGGGAGTTTGATGGAGCTCCAAGGAAGATAAGGCTGAAGATACTTTTGGGTTTTCATTGTTAACTTTTTTCATTTTACTAACACTTCTGGGTTATCAGAAATTAGATAGCGTTCCCGTTTTCAATAGATGCATCTACGGTAGCTTCATTTCTTAAGTTAAGCATAGAGCGTAAATGCTTTATATGATCTGTCGATGTACCACAACATCCTCCAATAGCTTTTAACCTTTCATATTTATTCACGAATTCTGAAAGTTTTAACGTGATTTCTTGTGGAGACATCAAATATTTAGCTAAACCGTTTTCATTGACTGGCATTCCAGCATTTGGCATCACGAGAATAGGTAACTCATTTTGCTCACATAACCATTGCACACTAGGCGTCATTTCCATGGGTCCAGTAGAACAATTCAAACCAAACACATCTATATCTAAATTACTCAAAGTTGTATAGGCCGATTGGACGTTTGTTCCGAGGAGCATTTTTCCGTATTGGTCTAGGGTTACATTAGTAATTATGGGTAAAGACTTTCCTAACTTGGACATCGCACGGAAGCAGCTTTCAACAGCTATTTTCATTTCTAAAACATCTTGACCAGTTTCGATAAGGAGGGCATCACAACCTCCAATTATCAATCCCTGAGCCTGAACAAAAAAGGCTTCTTCTATTTCCCCCAGTGAAATATTACCTAGATCAGAATCGTTTGAACTGGGTAAATATCCTGATGGACCCATCGAACCAATTACATACACTTCTCGACTTAGTTCTGTGGCTGATTCTTTAACAAGTTTTACTGCTTGAACATTGAAATCGATAGTTTTATCCCCCTGTCCATACTCATCTAACTTGAGTTTATTGCTACCAAAGGTATTGGTTTCAATACAATCACTGCCTGCTTTGATGTAGTTCTTATGGATAGTCTTTACCCATTCAGGACGGGTAAAATTCAAACTGTCGTTAAACCCTTCCTTATTATTGAGATAATCGTTCTCTTGCGGTTCGTATTTTTGAATTTCTGTACCCATGGCACCATCAAAAAGAAGAACTTTAGTCGCTAAGTCATTAAGAAAACCATTCAATATTATTATTATTTTATATATGACTTTATTTGTTTATAATCCTTTCACCTAAATGCAAAGCAATTAAAAAGAGATTTATAGAAAATTACTATTTAGAATACTGGGTTCATAGTTCAGCATGGATAGAATGACTGCCTGCGGAGCAGCTGGTCGAGGGTTCAAATCCCTCTGGACCCGATTCGATATAACATCTTTATTAAGACCCGAATAGCTTTTAAATTGTGGGCATAGAGCTAGTTAACCAAAGAAACGAATCTCCGGATACCCGAACCTTATTTCCTAAATCTAAAAAAACAGCATATTCAAAATTCAGCTATGCTATTGCCTCTGAACAAACTAGAGATTATTATGTTAGAAAATTCAAGGTATTCTTAGAATATTTAGAAATCCCTAAAGAGCCTTTTGAGGATGGGGTAAACCTCCTCTATGAACAAATACAAAAAGAAGGTACTCAGTGGTTTTCAGAAGCATTGATAGATTTTATAGTTGATTATAAACAAAAGATAACTCGAAAACAAATAACTGCCGGAACTCTACGTAATTACTACAAGCCTATCAAACTATTCTGCGATATGAATGACATTCTACTAAACTGGAAATTAATAGCGAGGGGTATTCCTTCATCAAAGAGGGCGGCTATGGATCGTGCTCCCACTTTAGATGAAATTCATAAACTATTAGAGTTTCCAACGGATGAGCGAGTTAAACCTATCATCTTAGTAATGGTATCAACTGGAATCCGTATGGAATCGTGGGAATACTTAAAAT
>JACDCB010000119.1 GCA_013694585.1 Candidatus Nitrosopumilus sp.
GTCATCTCTATAAAGCCTACAAAGATGAATATTCTAAAGGGTATTATTCGGAGGGGTATAAGAGATGTATAGAGTGCAATTTATTTTTAGATTGGAATGGAATGAGGTGCCCTTGTTGTGATCATGTTCTTAGGATAAAACCTCATAACAACCGATGTAAAGCACGGTTACTAAAACTAGCTATCAGAATGTGATTAGTCGAAAAAGCAAAATGAACTGGGACAAATCCAATTTTATAGTCCATTTAATGGGAATCTTGTCTCTACATTTATAGATCATAAACTCGCATGAAATCAGCTTGCTAGTGCTATTTGATATTTGATAACTGACTTGCTAGTTTCTTTTTTCTAATTTGTCCTGACATCAAAAATAGTTCATCCTTTTCTAAAGTGACCTTGGATTTTATCGATTTAGCCGGTGCGCCTGCAACTATATCCTCATCTTCTACATCATGAATAACAGAACTGCCTGATCCAACAATACTCCGATCGCCTATCTTGAGTTTCTGTTTTATTGTGCAATTAAGACCTAACCAGCAATTGTCCCCAACGATTGTACTTCCTCCTATTATTGTCCCTGCAGTCAGTTGCGTATTTTTTCCAATATTTACATTATGGGCCACATGACAAAGCGAATCTATTCTAGTCCCGTACCCTATAACGGTATCCGAAATCGATCCTCTTGCTATAGAACAGTTTGAGAAGATTTCTACATTGTTCTTAATTATGACCTTTCCATAATGGGGAAATTTTTCTAATTCTGATGTTTCTATCTCTCTTTCGAAAGCAAAACCGTCTTCCCCTATGGTAGATCCGGATTGAACGAGACAATTATCCCCGATAATAGTATTCCGTAATCCGACCCTCGAAGATATTATTGTATTATCTCCTATAATACAATGATCTCCAACCAATACAAAATCTCCTATATAGCAATTTTTTCCTATCCTAGATGAATCTGATATGACAGCATTATTGGATATACTATTTGTCGGTTCTTGTGTGTTTTTCATTTTCTTTATAATCTTTATGAATATTAATCTAGGGTTATCAACAAAAATAAAAACCTGCTTATTCTTATTCTTTGGATGTATTAATCCTTCCATACTTTTCTTGCATAATATGATGCCTGAATTTGAGCCGTAGATAGCTGAGAGTCCAACATGACCATCGGAAGAACAAAACGATAGATCATTATATGTCCCCTTATCAAGCGGCGCTATACCTTTGATGGTTTTTATTTTGTAACCGCTTGTTGTATAAGAGGAATCAAAGACTTGAACCAGTGATTCAATATCCCATAATACCATATTTTTAATTGCTTGTTAGAAGATAGAGATCCATATAATTCTTTTCTATGTCTTTTATATAGATATAAATGAGTACGGACTGTGAAATCGAATACAAAAGTTCATTTGATATACGTGAGGTAAATTACTGTACAAAATTCTTATTGACATCTTTGACGAAGCATATTACCAAGTGATGATAACAGTTATCCATGAAACATGAGCTAGTTTAGCAAATGTAATCAAAGACTTTTTTAAATGTTGTTAAAATAGATTGACAAGTATGAGAAAATGACATATTTCCAGAGTAACAAAATAAGCTACAGTCAGAGTAAAAGTTATTCGGAACAGACATAAATTATGATGGTGTAATTACTGACTATTCATTAATGAAATCTATACTTAAAAAAACAGGAAGCATAGGAGGAAAAGGATATCAATGTTAGGAAACATTGCAATCTATGCCCTGTAAAGGTAAATGCGCAAAAGAAAAACCTATAAAAGGATCCTATAAAGATAATACCGCTAATTCAAAATGTTCTATGTGTGGAATCAGATATTATTCTGATTCACGTAGATGCTATTGTTGTAATACATTATTAAGGAAAAGAAAATCCAGACATCATTCTTTGAGACTCAAAGAAGAGGCCAATCTGATAACGAGATATTGATTAGTTTCTTTTTTCTTATACGTTCCAGGTCTGGTGTAAAATCTAGATCAACTATGGATATTTGACTCTAGATCA
>JACDCB010000177.1 GCA_013694585.1 Candidatus Nitrosopumilus sp.
CTTTGTTTTATTATGTTTGGAAGGGGAAATAAAGATAATCCACTATGGAAATTAGAATATATTGATACAGTGTATAAAATATATGATTGGGATAAAAATTTAACAGGCTACTTTTTTCCAAATTACGACATTGATGTAGACGATTATAAGGATAAGGACAAGGATCAATCGCAAGACGCTCATCAACTTGAAGATAAAATCATAGAGCAAATGAATAAAGAAAAACAATCAGTGAAAGGTGGGAATGTCATGCTCCCTATGGTTAAACTTCAATTACTTGATAATACAGAAGGAATTGATTTGGATTATGTGATAAACTCATTAGAACAAAATGCTCAAACAACAAGGAAATGGAAACAATGGGTACACGACAATCATCTTGAATTCAAAATATTTGGAAGTTCAATTTACACTGCTAGAGAAGATAGAAATATGCTATCTATAGTTTTGGGCATTGGTTCCAACATAATTTTAGGGGAAAAAGAAATTGGCATTAATTTGAGACCATTATTAGATAGATTACACCAAGATGAATTGATTTGATAAGTCCTTTTCATATATCGTTCTCAATAAAGTATTTTGATTCTAATTCTAATATCTGTAGATACTATTAATCTTGTTTGTGTTATTGTTTGTATGATTCTACAAAAGGTAAAGTAAAGTAAAATAGATTTTATTTAACTACCAAAACAGGACAATAAGAATAAGTAACAACATCTGCAGCTACACTACCAAGTAACATTTTTTTAAGACCCGAGTTTCCCCTAGTGCCGATTACTATCAAGTCGACGTCTCTCTCTTCTGCATAATTTAGAATTGAAGCTGGAGTGGAAAATGGGGTAGTAATTACCTCCGATTTGACTCTGGTACTGCTATCTATGGTAGTTTCCTTGTTTATGTGATTTGTTATTTCTTCAAACCATTTTTCAGCTTCCTTCTTATATTCATTAAAATAAGATGGAGCTACCATACCAAATACTCCTGATGAGTCACCATGATGAACTTTAGAAGGAACAATCGCTAAAAGAAATAATTCCGAACCATATTTTGCAGCAAGATCTAAAGCATAATTAACAGCATTTCTCGAATATTCTGATCCATCTATTCCAACTAAAATTTTAGAAAACATTATATTTTTCTACTAGAATCCATCGTTGTTATAAAAGTATCTTATCTTTTTATATTAAAAAATCTAAAAGATTGATGATTGATGCAATTCGAGATTTCTATTTTATTTTAGATGGCTCTTGCAAACGAAATATATTTTAACAATATTTTTAGTATACAAACTTATGAAAAGATTTTTGGATCTTGTAAATTTTATAATTTTTATAAAAATTTCATGAATTTTTGGATAAAATATCTAAAAATAAAAATGTATAAGTACTAGCTTATTTCATTTACTTTATGCATGCCTTCGATACCAGTATAGTGGAACATATAGAAATTAAAATGATTCGGCCATCACAGTTTTCAATTAGAGATAAATTTAATGATTATCAAGAAGTAGAATCACTCGTTTCGAGTATCAAGGAGCATAGTTTACTACAGCCTATTTTAATACGTCCATATCAAAATAACTTTGAAATAGTTGCTGGCCATCGACGCTTTTATGCATGTAAATCCCTTAGGTGGCGTCATATTCCATGCAAAATAAGGGAAATGAACGACAAACAAGCATTTGAAATTCAATTAACGGAAAACATTCAGAGAAAATCGATGAGTGCGCTTGAGGAAGCAGAGGCGTTTAGAAAATATGTCCAGGACTTGGGCTGGGGAGGTGTTACTGAATTGGCTAAAAAAATAGGTAAAAGTGAGGAATATGTATCGCACAGGATTCAACTTTTAAAACTTCCACAGGATGTCAAAGAAAAAATAATGCTAAACAAATTGAGCGTAAGTCAGGCCTTGGAATTAACTACTGTTTCACCAAACGATATTATTCATTTTACAGATCATATTATAGAAAATGCATTAACCATTCGACAAATTAGAGAAGTAAAATCTGTATTTTCCAAAGAGGGTATTTCAGGTGACGACTTGGAATTAATTGCAAACGAAAATATTAATTTTAAGAATATAAAAATACTTAAAGTAACCAAGAAAACTTCCCTTGCATTAAAAATTACTCTTGCTAGACTAGATAGTATAATAGAGGAAGTTCAGCTAAATTTTGAACCAGGACAAAGTACAGATATCATCAGCTTTTTAATGGATATCCGTCTTAAAATTCACTCGTTAATCGATGATACTATTAGATTTAAAAACATAAAAATAACTAAAACTGCAAGATATCTAAAATAATGCAAAATAATCAATTATCTTCCATTTTCTATCTTCTACCGTCTTCCAAGAAATGGAGGCATCCATTCATTCAAGAATTTTTTATATTCTTTATCTGTATAAGTAAATGCATTAAATGTAGGTTCCTTTAGAGGCGAAAAATCGTAAACTTCGTAAGTTTGGATTATGTCTCCAAACAAATTTCTATAAATATCGCTCTCCTCGTCAGCAACTTCGGCAGATGAAAATACTTGAATGGTGATCCAGTCATATCCACCTCTAGTTTTTCCTGAGAATAAGACAAACGGGGCATCTCCGAGATACTTCTTTAATCCTTCTATTCGACTTCCCAAGTGTTGTGATGGCCTAAAAGTTACTAAAACTACTCTAATTATTCTATGTCGTACTTTTTGGGTGTCAATAGAAATTGTATATCTTGAAATTATTTTTTCATCTTCAAGTGTTTTTATGCGGGAATCTATCTCCTCCAAACTTAAATTATGTCCATAATTTCTTAAAAAATCCCAAATTTCATTCAAATCCTGTTTGGCATCCTTACTCAAAGCAGAAAGAATTAACTCGTCTATGGAATCTATCATTGATTTAATATTAAAAAATAATGGATCTAATTATTTATAGTTTAGAACTTTAATTTTGAG
>JACDCB010000200.1 GCA_013694585.1 Candidatus Nitrosopumilus sp.
GGTTCCGAAGACCGCCGCGATATCCTGACTACGCTACGGACCCTCTTTTGATGTATATCTTGTTGGCAGTTATATAATTTATTGTGATTTAATCTTATAGAATTTTCAAGAATATGTGGATTTTTTGGAATATTTACTTGCTTATTCTCAGTCACAACCTTACTGTTTTTAGTAAGAGGGCTAGAATTCTTATCAAAATTTTAATGAATTTTACTATGTCTACGAATGTTTAAGGTTTTGTGAATGTTCGGAGTGATGATGAGTTTTATGCTATAATTTAAGACCCCTGGTGTGGGATTAATATGCTATTATACACACTAAAATAGCCTAGTTTATTTCTCCTAACCTATTTGCTAAGTGCAGATATGATCTTAGGTAACAAGTTATCTATCACCACTGGCATGTTGTCTGTGCACCATTTTTTCATATTCAATTCTTCATCTAGACTTTTCTTTAACAGGGGAACTATTTGGTTAGAATCCAGATTACTCATTCTTTTGGTTATTTCAATTAAAAACCCATAAGTAACTATTTCAGAATCTTCAATAACAATATCCTGCTTTATCTTCAACAGCTCAATCTCTTCTGGTAACGGATTTTCTTTATTGTCATCTGTAGCTGACTTAAATGTATCCTCAATAGCTTTCTTTAGCATCATAGTTTATTGGAGGTTTTAACTCAGGTAAGTGTGCTTTAGAATCAGTCGGTTCTCCGCCAAGCCGAAATATGATTTCACTTAATCTGTTTCGTTAGCTCTGAGTTTCGTCCCAATGTCGTCGTAATCTTTATCTTAGTTCTGGAATAGGCGTTTCTTCAATTCTCGATGTTATTCTGTCTACGATTGCGTTTTCAGCAGCGAATGTTTCGTTTAGGAATTCAACGTATTTAGAATTAATATCGATTCGTGTCATAATATAAAATAATAACATATGATTTAACTGGCAGTATTGTATATCCCAAGTATTAACACCCACCTACATGTCCTTGCGTTCTATTATTTTTTCCCTTATTTTAGTAGTCATTGATTAATTATTGCTATCGATAACATCGATAGGTAACAAACAAAGACCAAACCTTTAACACTTCTACAACTCACCAATGTGGCAATCTGGTTTGGGTCCAATACAACCTTACATACCACAATACCTATATGAATGGCTGAACTCCCATTCTAAATAAAAATAGACAATCTTTTTGTTTTCAATTTTCCCTAATACTCAAAATGACTTATAATTACTTGTTTCCTTGCAACAATTAATTTTCATATTTAGAAAGAAGAGGGAGAAAAGCCATGAAATGAGTTAATGCGAAGTGATGATGATGATGATGAGAATTAATGACGAGGCTCTCTTCCATTCAATTTTTTTATCTCTTTATTTTGCTCTATTAATAACGCCATTATCATTGAAAGCATCACTTCTGTATCACTTTCTGATTTAGCTCCAATAGACTTGTATCGTTTATAGTAAACTTCATTTACCATTTTTAATAGTAATTCCTTATCCTTTGAGGATGGTAAGTAATCTATAAAATCATTCAATTTCCTCATAATTGTTTTATATACATCATCACACTGTAAATGGGAACTATCTGAATTGTCTAAATACTTAAACATGAAAAATACTGAAGAAGCAAATATTTAAGGGATTATAATTTAGAAGAATGGCTACAAGAGACCAAAATAGATACAACTGGTCCTAAACTCTTAACTCTTCAATATAGAAATTGATATCGCCTTGAAGTGTACCAGGCTCGTTTCATAAGTACGGAGTATTCAGATCTATTTTAATCACAAATAAAAATGCTTAGACATTCATACTCGTAATATATCTATTATTAAATCCCACCAGGCCCGTTAATCACGGGTTCAAATAATTCTGGGTTGTATAGATTATTAGATAAAAGGAGGTACATAATTGCCGGCTAAGTTAGCCACGACCTTTCAAAATATAGATATCAAGGTAAAAAAACTAGGTCAACAGACAATCGATAAAAGTATTTTATGATTATTTGCAATCCGTAGACACATCAGAAAATCATCAAAACGGTTTGTTAAAAGTATCTAAAATTTTTAAAAATCGAGTTGATATGAGTTAACCGAATTAAATGTCGGTTTAACTCATATTGAACTCAACTATAGCAAATAACCATTAGACAAAACTTTACAAAATTCACGTATGAAAATAAGAATAATAGCTATGGCTATTTTTTTTATTAATCGGTGATCGTAGCAGAGTGATAAGGGGCTCCACATTTCGGACACAT
>JACDCB010000229.1 GCA_013694585.1 Candidatus Nitrosopumilus sp.
TATTTCCAGATTCCAGTGATGAGCCATTCTCATCGATACCTGATGAAGATTTGCGGTCGTATGATTCAGAGTTTGGCGGATAAAATTGATTTGTATCTTTAGGTTTTTTAAATCAATGACCACTGATTAACTGGAATTTTTTTCTAAATACCATGAGCTGATTAGAAGTTAGTAAACTATTCCAGGCACCCCGAACAGAGTAAAACCGATAATATTAATGGTAGTGTTTTCTTGTACGACCGTAAGAATGGTATAACACCTGGACATTGTCGAATAGTAAATTACTTGATACAGAAAGAGGAAATGTTGATACAGAATTTATACAGGATTTGATCATTCAACATTGTGATTAATAATGGAATCCTCTTAAAATTTTTGATTATTTCTTTAATAGTGTTAGTAGTTGCAGTTTTGATAAGTTTTTTGCACCTCTTATAATAATTTTAGTAATTGGAATTATAGGGTTTTATGTTTATATAAAATACTTTAAAAATAATAAAAAAAGAATTGATTCGAATAACTAGGTTGGAAATAAAAATTAGATTTTAACAAAAAGTATACTCCATTTCCACTTCCTAATGGATTCATCCATACATCAGATTGTTTTCCTTTCACTATAGATTTTTCTCTGAAGGTTTATCATTACTAGAGCTTAGGATCATCCTTTAGATTTGTAGAATCGCTTTCTATTTGTATTCCCCCACTACTGCCACCTCCACTATTAATGTCTGTTGTGGATAGATATTGTTCCGTAACTGAAGGTGGAGATGATTCAACCTCGTACTTCTTTAATTCGTCCTCAGAAATATTAAATCGAAGTACTTGTCCATCATAGCTTTTGGTTTGGCTTTTAGGTAGATGAAAAACGTCTTTATCAATAATACCTCTTTGAACGATAACCTTGTCTTCTGTTACTTCTTGAACCTCTCCTAAGTCTAAATCATCCATCCCTCTTGCTTCTCTTTTTATAACGTCATTCCAATCTATCTCTGTATCCATACTTACTGTATGAGATACATATTATAAATAGGATAAATATACACCCAGATCTAATTTAGAGCTATTTTATCTGAATTGTTGATTTTTGTTCTCGGAGATGTATTTTGAAAAATCCTTACAAGATAACCAGAAAGTACGATATTGGTACAATCCATGCGACATCTACTTGGGTGTTTTATTTCCGGTATCCATACAAGAGATAAAGGATCTTCAAGTTATAAGATTCCGCTAAAGGATCTTGCTATCCAGAGATCATACAATTTAATTGAATTCATCCATTTTGGCCAAATACTTCGTTCATTGTAACTACTTTGAAACCACTTTCGTAAAGGTATCGCATTTCAGATCTAAATAAATCGATACTCGTGCTATACGTGCCTTTATCATCATCAATGTTATGATAAATTATTATGGGTATGGTACCAACATTCGGACTTTTTTCATCATATTGATTCACATAATCTTTAAACGCGTCTAGCATTTGTAAATCAGAATAACTGTTCTCTTTTCTTTCGGCATCATGGCTCCACCCCACGATGGTGTATCGTTCATAGCCTTCATAATTTCCCATATGGTCGCTACCGCCGCCGTTGCCGCCTGCAGTCCTAGCAAAATCATAAGTATTTGATACTAATTCCAAAGTTTCTTGGTTATCGTCACCTGAATTAAAGGGATATGAAAAGCTGTTAACCTTTAATCCCCTATCCTCAATGCATTTTTTTGACTGGACGATTTCATTATATTTAGAATCTTGTGTGATTTGGTCTAAATTTTCATGATTCATAGTGTGAGAACCTATTTCATGTCCATCGTCTTGTAAGGTCTGAACTTGCTGCCAAGTCATCCTATTTTTTCCTCCTATATAATCACATACAACATAAAAGGTCGACTTGAATTGATATTCATCAAGGATAGCTTTTGCATTTGCATATTGGCTTTTCCAATTATCATCAAAATTGATTATTGCCATTTTTCCATCATTAATTCTTATTTTAGAACTTTTTTTCAT
>JACDCB010000231.1 GCA_013694585.1 Candidatus Nitrosopumilus sp.
TAGGATGACATTTTTGAATCCAATTCCAGATTGCGACGTGACTTCTCTTAACCTTGTGTAAAAAGAACATTGCTTTGCAACGCCTCTGGTAGATAATCCAAGAAAGTACAAATACAATGCTCGACCATATCTGATGAGGATGTTCTGTTTCTTTTGTTGATCATAGAAGAGATAGGACATCTTCAAGCTATAGATTTACCGTTAAGTTAACAGCGCCATACAGAGTGACACATGTGACATCAAATTGTCATAAATTGCTATTATATGTCTATATATAAAATTGCTTATATAGGAAATAAGCAGGATTGTGAGCCCTATGTACTCAAGTTCGCAACAATTTTGGGATCCTTTCCTATTTGCTTATCAGGCTACGGCTTAACATTCCTTTAGAAAATCTAACGGTACAGTCTACATCAGGCATTTTAGGCCTAGATTCTCAATATCATAGGCTTGAGTTCTTTAAAAGAGGGTGATTATAATAAAGTTAATAACTGTAACAGACCTACAAATTAATATTAACTGTACAGTAACTCTTATTAATTACGAAAAATATGTTTACAAAAATGAGGTGAATAGAAAGATTGCAATATAACGAAAAGGACCAAAAGAATGAAGGTAATGATTCAGCTAAGCTACCCTTCGTAAATGAAAAATTCGTTGATTTGTTTGAAAATTTCTTCAAGCAGCTGACTGAATTGAATAAAATTTCAACGGTTGGTCCTTTTATTTCCTTGATAAACGATCCTCAGATCAATATGAATAACATGAGGGAATATGGAAATGTTCTGATTAACTACCAAAGATTTCTCAATAAATATTTGACCCAAATGATTAATTCATATTTTCTAGCCCTGGACAAAGTTTCCGCCGGAATACAAGGCAAAGATTCACATGAAACACGCATGTTAATAATTAATTCTTTTGAAGATGTTTTCTCAAATATGTTTGAGTCGACAGATTTTTCAATCAATTATAATAATTTAATTAATATATTTATTGATTTAAACACGAGTTATCAAAAATTTTTTGACGCGTCTGTTCCTTTCTTGAACAAACAGTCTTTAAGCAAAGAAGAAAAAGATTTATTGTTCAAAGACCTATACGAAATAAAGAAGATTACTTTAGAAATCAAAAACAAGATGAAAGAGAGAAAAAATGAATAAAACAATTCTGGACCACTATTTGAATGAATATATGGATTTTTTAAACGAACCTGAAAACTTTAAAAAATTAACAGAAATGAAAAAATTATTATCAAATATTGAAAAAATCGAAACAGGGCAAACTGAATATGAGGTCATCAAGGAGACAAATCTTTTTCGACTATTACATTATAAATCAAATAAGGAACGTGTTTACAAATATCCTTTGATTATAGTATATGCCTTGATCAACAGGTCATATATCTTGGATTTGCAACCAAACAAAAGCTGGATAAAAAATATTCTAGATCAAGGTATAAACGTCTACCTTATTGACTGGAAATCACCGGGTAAATTTGATAAATTTACAACTATAGATGATTACGTTAACCTTTTTATTTATGAGTGCGTAGAACTCGTCAAGAGTATTGAAAATATAGACAAGGTATCACTTCAAGGCTATTGTATGGGTGCTACAATGTCGTTAATTTATACCTCGTTATATCAGAAAAATGTTAAGAATCTGATAACGGTAGCACCTGTTGTGGATACCGAGAAGGACAAGACAGTCATAAAGAACATGGCTCAGAATATGGATATTGACAAAATTTTATCCCATTACGAAAATTTCCCGTATGAGTTATTATATAGTCTCTATGCTTCTATAAAACCGTTCAAACAGGGCTTAAACAAGTACTTGAATCTTTTTGATAACCTAAAAGATGAAAATTTTGTGCAAAATTTCTTGAGAGTGGAAAAATGGTTATATGATACCCCTCCTATTGCAGGAGAGACCTTTAGACAGTGGATAAAAGATATTTATCAGAATAATCTTTTTTCAAAAAATAGGCTGCTTGTGGGTGAAAATAGAATAAACCTGTCAAATATCAAAGTGCCATTATTAAATGTAGTAGCGGATCAAGACCATCTTGTTTCTCCGGAATGCAGCATATCTCTGAATAACCTTGTATCAAGCACAGATAGGAATTTAATGCGATTTTCAACCGGTCATGTAGGATTGATAGCTAGTGGGTATTCTCAAAACGTAGTGTTGCCTAAGATAGGCAATTGGATAAAGATCCATTGAATCGGTTTAGTTTTTTTGGGAAGTCTTTTGTTTGCGAGCTAAGGGTATTATAATAACCTGCACAAGATCACCCTCTTCAATCCCTAGGGCTTGTCGCTCTGCTTCTGGGATTGATATTCTACCACCACTTTGGACGTTTGTTTTAAACATAGCATTATAATTGGTAAAGCCTTGGAGCGAGGAAAACATATTCTGGAAGGCGTTATACTGAAAATTTGAAAATTGTCTAACTAAATCTTGTTGAAATTCTGTGGTTTTCTCAATTGTCTTTTTTAAGCCAATACTCTTATCGCCATTTTCATTTTCATTTTCATTACTCATAGAAAATTAAATATCCCATCAATATTTTAATGTTGTAAAGGTATTGCAAGATTAAATCAAGAGTCTATAAACTTTTCAATTATTTCATAAAATTCGACTGGCTTTTCTACATATGGAGTGTGACCGCAATCTTCCATTATCACAGTCTCAACAATTGACATCTCCTTAAAATACTCTATATTTTCGACTGGTATGGTCGTATCATTTCTTCCCCAGATAACCAAAGTCGGTCGAGATATTTCCACCAACCTTTTTCGTAAGGTTTGATCTTTACGCATTGCAAGCAAGGTGGATATGAGTGAATATTTGGCATTAGGAAGTCTCATTCTATTCATGTAATCTTTAACTGTTATCTCATCCACGACATATTCTTCATTATTAGCCATCATCTGAAAAGATCTATGAATATTTTCAAATGTTGGATATAAACCGGAGAAAATATACTGGCTAAGACCATATGTTGGCTTTTCTAATGTCCCAGCAGGCGAAACTAGAATGATTTTTTCAAAAAAATCTCTATGTGTTAAGCTGAACTCCAACGCCAACTGTCCTCCAAATGAAGAGCCGATTACTACTGGATTTCGAATTTGCATTTTCTCAAAGAATTCTTCTAGGAAGCTAACAAAAAAATCGATTGTATATTCTATCAAGGGTTTTTCACTATATCCAAATCCTACGAGATCAGGAATTATTACGTTATAATTTTTTAATAAAGGCCATAATTCAGCCCATCTTTCTGCAGATGCGCCTAAACCATGTAACAAGACAAGGGTTTTCTTTGATTCTGGACGATCAAACTTAACATATCTTATTTTGTAACCTAGTATCTCAATAAAATCCATACTTTGATTACTATTTTTGTGTTGATTAAATACCAGGCTCAATTGTTGGATAATGTTGTATATTTCATATGTTTAATATATATGATTTTTAAAAGGAATAATAGTTTTTATAAGCAGAATATAGGATAAGACCCCATCAAATTATTATCCATATGATTTTAGAAATTTTTACTAATGACTATTCTTTACGCATGAAATAGATATTGTAGTTCATATTTTTTTGTGTATATGTTATTGTTGTTATTGTATCTGTTTTGTTATGCGGTGCAGTGCAATTTCAAGATATAATGTATTACTACATACAT
>JACDCB010000256.1 GCA_013694585.1 Candidatus Nitrosopumilus sp.
CCCGTCATTTAGATCGACTCTATTTTTGTGAGGGATTTCCAGGATGATTTTTTCATATATAAACTCCTTGAATATAATATATTGTATATACATGGGAAGGAGAATTCCACTATTAATAAAGAGCGAAGTATTAAAACAATGGCTAAATGGCGTATCCGAGATAATATCGCCAAAAATAACGATATTGCCTTTGGTTCTGTATCCCATATAATCCAAGAGGTCAAAAATAAGGAAATTCCAGATATTGATCTCCTTCGGGAAGTAGCTTTCGCATTAAAAGGGGAAGGTTTGGGTCTAATTCAATTTGCTCGTTCTATGAGGTTAAATAAAATGCTACACAACCTTGAGATGTCCGAAGAGCAAATTGAAAATTTCTTAGAACATTTAAGCGTCTTCTTTTACAAGAATGATGTTGGAGACGTCAAAATTTTTTTGATGCAACTCGAGTCAGTTTCTGATATGGCTAAGAACCTTGATCTTTCGATTTATGATATTCGAGAATATGTCATTGACAAGAGGGCAGAGTTAGATACGCTAAATAAAGAATTGTTGCTTATCAAAAAACAAGTTGAACAAGAGAAATCTGAATTCATTACCACGGTAAAGAATACTGAGAAATATCGGGCGGCACGTAGGTACGGTGGATGAACCTCAAATCAAGTCTGGTCATGTGATATTTGGACTACAGTCTTAATCGTTAAAATTAAATTTGTATTGAACTGAAATAACGATTGTAGTAGAATCATAAAAATTTTCAAAAATCTTGGTCTTTGTACACCCATGGGACTCGTACTATTGATTTAGGCCTACAAGAACGAGTCAGTAAAGGTGTTGCTATTCAGGTTTGATAAACCGAATTAAAAATAAAATGATTTTTACTAATCGATAAAGTGAGCATCTGAATATTAGAAGAAAATATTTAAATTGAAAAAAACATTTCAGGGTAATGTGTGGAAGATTTTAATTCCAAAAAAAATCGCATATGGGGAAAATGCCGCAAAGGAATTTGATTACCCTGAAAATGCATTAATAATAACTACTACAGAGAGCAAGATTTATGAAAAATGGATCGAGTATATGGGAATAAAAAATTATTACATTTATGATAAAGTCACTCCTGATCCAGCTATTGAAGCCATTGAAACCATTAAAAATGAATTTGATGGAAAAAATGTATCATGTTATATCGGGTTGGGCGGTGGTAGCTCACTTGATGTGTGTAAATACTTGAGCAAGATGACTGGAGTCCCAAAAATTCTGATTCCCACTACATTTGGAACAGGGGCCGAAATGACCACGTATGCCGTGATTAGTTTTGATCATAAGAAGAAACTTTTGCAGGATGAGGCCTTCTTAGCTGATGCAGCTGTTATCGATCCCTACTTTTTGCCTGGGACTCCTTTTAATATTATGCGTAATTCAGCATGTGATGCTGCAGCACAAGCTTCTGAAGGATATGATAGTAAGTTGGCAAATCCTTTAACAAAACTATTTTGTAAAGAGGCATTTGATATCTTGGAAGACGCCATAATCCACGATAAACCTGAGTTATTGCCTTATGGGGCTATGCTTTCAGGCATAGGCTTCGGCAACTCATCAACTACCTTAGGACATGCCTTATCTTACGTTTTTTCTAACGAGGGCGTGCCTCATGGATATTCTTTATCTTCATGCACAAATGTTGCCCACAAGTTCAACAATTCTATCTAATATGATAGATTCAAGAAAATATGCCAAAAACTGAAATTTGAGCCCTTAAAACTTAACCAATCTCTGGATGTTGCATCTGATGTGATTATGCCTGATAGGGGGCATTTAGATAACAATCCGAGAGAAGTTACAAAACAGGACATTATAAAATGTCTAGATGAGATTGTGAATAGTAATCCGCTTGCATAAAAACCCATTCACTTTTTTTATTTATGGCTAGGAAAAACTATAAATTCATATTAATTACTTATCAAGTTATCTTATGACTACCATTAGTAAGAGTATGGATATTGCTGCTCCGTTGAGCGAAGTTTTCACTTATTTTGCAAGACCTGAACATATGGCAGATCAATTTCCAGAAAATATGGGTCTAAACGTAATTCCATTAGAAGTTAAAAACGGGTTTGGAGTAGGTACAATTTTTAGAATTA
>JACDCB010000148.1 GCA_013694585.1 Candidatus Nitrosopumilus sp.
CTGTGATGTTACATGAATTGGCTCATGTATTCTTATCGTTAAAATATGGATTAGAAGTCCGTCAAATCATTCTTTTTGTATTTGGAGGTATTGCAGATATTAAGGAAGAAACAAAAGATTACAAGAAGGAATTCAAGATCGCAGTGGCTGGACCTATTGCCAGTTTTAGTTTAGCATTACTATTTCTCTTCTTATGGTATATGACACTTATTTTAGGAGGTAGTGAAGCAATACCTTCTGGTTTCATGACAAGTAGAGAGGACATACAACAAACTGCGAATTTAGTGGATCAACAACAACAACAGCAACAAGCTAGGAATCTCAAAGAAATTATTGCCATAATATCAGGAATTTTACTATATTCTACAGTAGCGAATGCTTTAGTAGGAATATTCAATCTGTTACCCGCATTTCCCTTAGATGGAGGACGCATGTTGCGAGCAGGCTTGATTAAATGGAACAAAAGTTACGACGAAGCCACAAAAATAGCAGTGAGGACAGGTACTGGCATTTCATTTGGATTAATGGCGTACGGATTTATAACCATATTCACAGGTTCAACTTTGGGAGGATTTTGGTTCATTATTATAGGATGGTTTTTACAGGCAGCTGCACAAACATATTTACAGCAACACGAGATTTCAAACAGGCTATCTAGCCTCTATCTTAGAGACATCATGATTACCAACTTTATATACGTTAATTCAAATTTGACAGTACGACAAGTGATTAATGATTATTTTAACGTTTATAGAAAAAGTGAATTTCCAATACTAAATAATGATGGATCGTTAGTAGGTTCTATATCAAACACACAAATCAATAGTGTTGCTCAAGATAAACTTGACGAAGTAAAAGTAACCGAAATTATTTCCTCTGTCAATGATTTGATCGTCATGGACAAAAATAGCAGAGCAGATTTAGCGTTAAAACAAATATATCGATTTAACAAAAACAGGATATATGTTGGTTACCAAAAGAAATCAATTTTAGACAATCTGGTTAATAGCACTAGAGTTATGCAAATTAAAGAGACGGAACCGTTATCATTTCCGTCTATTTCAGAAAATAGCAAACCACCTCAGATAAAACTTGAAGGGATTATCAGCAAAACAGATTTGTTAAACATCGCAAGAAGCGATGATAAATTTAAAGATCCCAATGATAAAGATAATAAATAAACAACTTTATCATAGAAATAGATCCCAATTCTCAATCATTTATAGGGCTCTGTAAAGTTAACGAAAAAGCTATAGATTTCCACAGCATTTATCATTCATGCTTTGTAAAACAAGAAGAAACAGAACCAGATTAGAAGACATAGTTTATGCTATACATCTATATTTTCTTGGTTTATCACTACGAAATACATCAAAAGCCTTATCCCGATTTATCAAGGGAAGTCATACTGCAATAAGGGATTGGATACAAAAATACAAGCCGGAAGAATTACTATCCAAAAGAAAGAAAATTGATGAATATATAGTTGATGAAACTTTGATAAAAGTTGGATCCGAACTAATTTGGTTATGGGTTGCTATTGAGCCAAAAAATAGACAGATTCTTGCACTATCCATATCTAAGGAAAGAAACATGTTTGTTGCTGAGAGATTCTTATCAGATATAGTCAAGATTCATGGAAAACATCCAGTTTCTACAGATGGTGGTACATGGTACCCACAGGCCTGCGAGTTTCTAAAACTAAAACATCACCTTCATTCCTCTTTGGAGAAAAGTCTCATTGAAAGGACAATGCAATACATAAAGGACAGAACAGAGTGTTTTGATGACTACTTTCCTTGCAGGGTGAAGAATTGTAAACTAAAGCATGTCAAACACTGGTTTGATTTATTTGCATATCATCATAATGGGAATATTAGGGCTTAACTTTACAGAGCCGTAGGTACTAGGTTCTATCAAAAATCATATCTAAATTCGAAGTATAAAATTTAACATCCTTTATAAGCATTAAAAGCGAGAGTGAGAAGAATTAGTATGTTTTATGGAAATGAATTATTGGAATTGGGCACACTATAGTTCCTTTGTTTGGTTGCAACACTTTTTTAAGTATTAGTAATTAAAAAAAGTATATGATGTTATAGGGACTTATTCAGGGTCAAGAATGTCTTGGTCTTGTATTCCGTCTTGTTTATCATTAAGTGTCTGAGCATAAACAACCATCGTCAAGATTTTGTTTTTTGTGTTTAAAGTATCTGGAAGTTGAAATTCCAAATCAATATTATTCTTACTCAAATCCCATTTTTTTGCTTCTATTA
>JACDCB010000277.1 GCA_013694585.1 Candidatus Nitrosopumilus sp.
CCTAGAAAGGATGAAAAATTATGTATTAAAGAATTCAAAGTATTATGTCATAACTAAAGAAGGAATGGATTTGTTGGTTGAAATAGATAAGAGAAAAGATTTCACACTATCGACAAAATTAATTTAATTTAATCTGATTTGATTTGATCAAACTTTCTTTTTTTTCCATTCATCGTGACCATATGATTGTTGAAAAGATCAAGTCGTAATTAAACCCATTTTGGACGATTCAATAGCCCTTTTTATTTCTAAGGAGATTCTCCTGCCCATACTCATTGGAGTATCAAACAATAAATCTGAGTAAGGTGAACCCGAAACGTACAAGTTTGTTCCAGCTACAATGCGCGCTGAAAATTCAAATGCTACAAAATTAGCATTTTTATCATAAACACCTTCAATGCAAAATGGTCCAGGCATTCCCGGAGGGACTAGTTTTCTTGATGCTTCAACAAATCGTTCACCCATAGTGTAAACTTCAGGAAGTAAAGATTCTCTTAGTACAATTGGTATATTTCCTACAACAGTATAAGACGGCTCAATATTAGAAGATATTTGATACTTTGATGGAATTCGCCCTATCGCATCAATATCAGTTTCATAACGTCTGTCTATCCCTAATAATTCGAGTTCATTGGTTATAGGCGAATAAAAATATTGCAAATAAACTGGGACTCCGTTAGCATATTTCTGTATAAACAAATTTTCCTCAGATTCTATTATATGTGATTTAATGAGTTTTTGTGCTTGTTCTTCGAATCCTTTTTTATCAGTAACCAAGAAATATCCTTTTCCTCCAGCTGCTCCATGCAATTTCACTATACACAAGCCATCGATAGCATTTTTAGATGATATTTGAGTCGGCGATGGCAACTTTGATTCATCCATTAGTTGTTGTTTTAACATCCTATCTGATTCCCATCTTAGGATCCATTTATTACCAAATATGGGTATCTTAATACTCTCCAGTTCATCCATATTTAATGTAGAAATCAATGTTCCGTGAGGAATCAAGATTGGACTAAACTTTTCAATCAATTCATCTTGAAAATTTTTATTTACAATTTCTTTAAAGTTTTTAATCGATACAATATTGTCAATAAATTTGAACCGCTTGTACATGTCAAATCGTTTTTCTTCACATACTAACAAAGTATTGAAACCCTCATCTTTGGCTCCTTTTAATACCTGTAATGAGCAATGTGAGCCCAAAGTCATAACAGTTTGTTTATCAATGTCTAGATCGAAATTTCTTTCAGCAAAGTTTTGGTCATTCATAATTCATAACCCGTTTATTAATTGGAATTTTATCGGAGATTAATTTTTTTTGTTTGCTCATCAAATCACGCACAATGTAACTGCTTGATAATTGGCTATGGAGAGAGAAAACAATATGATGACCAATGACTCCTTTGAGACACAATTAGTAAATATTACTCAAAAATTACTTTTAATGAGTTAATGTCTAGAGAGGGGTACAGTGTAATAAGCAAAAAGGTGGTCCATGAGGGTCCGGTAAGATTAAGAATAGATACATTCAACTACAATGGAAAAGTCTTTAGAAAAGAGGTAGTTGAGCATAGTCCTTCTGTCGGAATAATTCCCATCATTAATAATAAAGAGATTTTGTTAATTAAACAATTCAGGCATGCCGTAAACAAATATTTAATTGAAATACCTGCAGGCAAGATTGAAAATAATGAATCACCTTATGAAGCAGCAAAAAGGGAGTTAGCAGAAGAAACAGGATATACAGGAGTGCTAAAACCGCTGACTCGATGTTTTTTGGCACCAAGTTATGATACCGAATTAATGCATTTTTTCGTTGCAGAAAATGTGTCTAAATTGGATAACCCAAAAAAAATGGATGAGGATGAAAATATTACTAACTTTATTGTTGAATTAAAGGACGCTATCAAATTTTGTCATGATGGAACAATAATAGACTGTAAAACCGTTACAGCAATATTTCTCTATTATTTTGCCCTCCACAGTAATAATGAATTTAAAAATAACTAGATTTGATATAATCAATAATTTCGGATAAGGAAGGGTTATCACCAAATAGATTCCCTACATGAAGTGAGGATAATAAATTTGCAAAACAAATTTTCTCCATAGTTGTGAATCCAAATAAGTGGCCAAAAATGAAACCAGCATCCCAGGAATCTCCGGCTCCACTTACAATATCGATTTTGGATGGAACAATAGAATCTACAAATAACGATTCATGACCGTCAGATATTACAGATCCTTTCGTGGTATGTATACATACTGTTAAATTAATAAAATTAGAAAGCAATTTTGCCGATTCGCAAAAGGCATTAATATTATCAGGATATAAATTGCTATCAAAGGCCAAAAGAGTGTTATCGTCATAACCAATGACGCTCTTTAATGCTTTGATTATCAGATTATATTCATTTTCATTGATACTTAGAAAATCTATTAAATTAGAACGATTTTTTAGCGCATTAATGAATTCAAAACATCTCTTCTCAATATCAGCGGGATCGAGAAAATGAACTGATTTAGGGGAATTCGTAAATACATAATCCAATAAGTCGGTTCCCCTTAGATTTGACGCCCAATTTGTCATTATCACAGCGTCAGATGATCGCAAAATCATCCGTACTTCTTGTGATTCTATTAGTTCCGGACCGAAATTATCGTTGTCTCCCACATCACTTACCATCACATTTGAGTAGGAATTGGAGGAATTGGAGAATTCAAATACTGTTGATAATCCATGTTTCCCCTTTCTAATATGAAGATTTACGTTTGTTTTGAAGGGCAAAAATATAGAACGTAAAATAGCAGAACCAATTTCATCTGCTATAGTAAACAACTCTACGCGGACATCAAGTTTTGCTAGACTATATGCCATATTGACGGCGTTACCACCTTTGATATCTACACTAGAATACCCTCGCATACTTCCACCTCCTGCAACAATCTTTTTTCCTATATTATTTATAAAACCGGGATAGTCCAATACTTCAATAATCCTATCGATAAAAAAGTCAGGTAATATGGTAACCCGTGGTTGATTCCTAGTTTCCCTTATATCTAAAAGTTTGATCAACAGGTTTCTGAGAATATTATGAGTGTGGGAATTCCCAAAAATCCGATTAGTCAAACTCTCCCTATTTTCTGTCTTAACTATTTCGTCAGACTGTTTTAAGTTTTGTTTATGAAGATTTTGATCATGATTGGGACGTGAAAAAGAGTCATTACCCGTTGAAGAAAAAATTCCCTCTAAAGATTTTGATGAACAAGACAGATGGTGATACGATGATGATGAAGGAGAGGTAATAGGAGAAAGGGCAATAGAAGAAGATGGAATAGAAGCACAAGGATTCAAGGTATAAATTTTGAATTTTGATAAATATAACGGTATCAGAAAGGTTTGAAAAATAAATAAAATAGAACGGTAGGCATATATAAAAAAATTAATCTATTTTTTGCAGAACAAGCGAATGGATGGATTAATCCATATCCATGCCGCCCATGCCGCCCATGCCGCCCATGCCGCCCATGCCGCCCATGCCACCACCAGGTGGACCAGCAGGCATTCTAGACTTTGTGGCTGCAATGACGTCATCAATTCTCAACAGCATACAAGCGGTTTCAGTAGCTGACTTTATGATTTGTTCTTTAACTACAGTTGGTTCGAGTATATTATTCTTATAAATATCTGAAACAGAAGTTGTCTTTACATTTATACCAATCCATTTGGATCCCTTTGTCTGTTTTGCCTTCAAGTCAGCCATAGTATCAATAGGATCCATACCGGCATTCTCTGCGAGGGTTAAAGGTATTACTTCTAATGCTTCAGCAAACTTCTGTGCGGCTAATTGTGATCGTCCTTCAAGACTGCTAGACCACTGTCTTAATTCATTGGCTATGTATGCCTCAGGAGAACCACCACCTGCAACGATAGATGGTTTCTCCAATACATCCTTCATAACCATCAATGCATCATGTAAAGATCTATCAGCTTCATCAACTACTCTTTGTGATCCCCCACGTATAAGAATAGTTACAGCTTTTGGATTCTTGCATCCTTCTATGAACACCCACTTGTCAGTTTCAACTTTTTTTTCTTCAACCAAATTAGCGATACCTAAATCACTTTCACTCAAGTCATCTAGGTTATTTACCAATCTTGCGCCTGTAGCCTTTGAAAGTTTGTACATGTCGCTTTCTTTTACTCGCCTTACTGCCAGTATATTTGCTTTAGCCAAATAATGTTGTGCAATATCATCAATTCCCTTTTGACATAGTACTACATTAGCCCCAATTGATTTTATCTTATCAACCATACCCTTGAGCATCCTATTTTCTTCTTCTAAGAACATTTGCATTTGCTGGGGCTCACTGATTCTAATTTCTGCACTCATTTCTGTTTTTTCAATTTCAAGAGCAGAATTTATGAGAGCAATCTTTGCGTTTTCGACTCTCTTTGGCATTCCAGCATGAACTATTTCCTTATCTAAAACAATTCCTTGTATGAACGTAGTATCACGTATAGATCCTCCTGCTTTCTTCTCGACCTTAATATTGTCTAAATCCATTCGTAAACCGTCGCCAGAGGTACTTTTTTCGGCAACTTGTTTAGCAGCATTTACCACAATTTCACTCAATATGGGACTATCATCAGATACCAATTTAGATTCCATACTGGTTTTTGCAATTTTGATAAGGAGATCCTTATCATTGACATTAACTTTTATAGCAATTTTATTTAAAATAACTAATGCTTGCTCAGAAGCTGCAGTGTATCCATCTACAATTGCGGATGGATGAACATCTTTGCTTATCAATTGTTCTGCTTTTTCTAAAAGCGCGCCCGTAAAAATTACAGATGAAGTAGTTCCATCGCCAACCTCGTTATCGACAGATTTTGCAACCTCTACCATTATTTTGGCGGCAGGATGTTGAACATCTATCTCCTTCAAAATAGTTGCACCGTCGTTAGTGATCGTAACATCACCTAAAGAATCCACGAGCATTTTATCCATGCCACGTGGTCCTAAACTAGATCTGACAATTTCCGCCACTAATTTTGCTGCAGAAATGTTATTTTTTTGTGCCTCTCTGCCTTTATTTTCTTTAGTCCCTTCTTTTAATATTAATACTGGCATACCGCCAGCTGTTTGTTGAATTGAAGCCATACTCTCATATCACCTTAATAGAATAATATAATTTTTAATGCGCCCCTTTTATAGGTTTCACAATCAAAGTATTACGATAATAAGGATCAAGATAAATAAAAAAATTTATCAGAGCAAACTGAATAATTCTTATGGATTTTGACATCAAATTAGGAACCAAAAATGAAAGGAGAATAAAAGTGAGCCACAATCAGACTACTAGTTTTCTTTGGGAAGGCGAGAATGTTTTCTCGACACCTTCAATGATATCAGAAATGGAAGAAACCTGCAGACTGTTATTAAAAGAGCAATTTCTAAAGGTTGATTCAGAATGGGATTCGGTAGGTACCGTTGTAGACATTAATCATACTGCTGCAACTCCTGTAGGGGCAGAGATACTTCTGAAAGCCGAAGTTGTAGGTGTTGATGGAAGAAGAGTTCAATTTAAAGTATCTACAGAAGATAATTTAGAACAAATAGGGGAGGGAAAGCATGAAAGGTTCATTATCAATATCCCCAAAT
>JACDCB010000002.1 GCA_013694585.1 Candidatus Nitrosopumilus sp.
TAATTCATCATCGGTCAAGTTAATTGCAGATATTATGGTAGGGTTACCTCCATTTGGAGGAACTTCAGTAAAAATGATTACATGGGTAGAAGTCTTTAATATATTAATTACCGATTCATCATATAATGGCAGGTTCAATTCAAGATCTTTCATTGGAACAACGGATCCAAGATCATCAATATCCAGTAAAGTAACATTTACCTTGTGTTCTACCTCGTTTATTTTATCAATCTTAACTAGCATTAATATAATACAACATCATCTCTAATACATTTTTCGTTTGACTACATATGTAATATTCAGAGATATTTTATAAAGACATGACTCGGAGATAATCTTTCTTACCTCCCAAACGTTTTATCTTTTGCACACGGAACAGCACAAAGACATGAAACTAAATCTTTCGTAAAATTGTAAAAGCAAATGATTTCAATAAGAATTACGAAGATATACTAAAATACCCAAACGAAATCTTATCAAATCATATGAGTATAAATAACTCATATGACAAATATTACTAAAATATAATCATGATCTTTTGGAATTTATTTTGATTGTTTCATGTCGGTGTTATTGAAAATGTATTAGATACCCAATCAGCATTTGTTATCTTGATTGCAATCTATATCTCCTTTATATTATTACATAATGTAAGATAACTTTATATATTGTAATATATATTACATATATTAGGTATATTATAAATGAGTTATAAAGACATAGTACCAAGTGATTGGATTAGCAGATTCTTTGATACAGGTTTAGGAAGAGGAAGGGGAAGAGGATTATTTAATAGAGACATTCCCAGCGATTTTGATGACATTCATGAAGAAATGAATAGAATGTTTGATGTATTTAACAATATATCAAATAACGCCCCAAAAGAATTTGTAAGAGAATATGAAACAAAAGAAGGTGGTAAGGTTAGGGAAGTAGGGCCGATAGTGTACGGATATTCAATGACTATCGGACCGGACGGTAAACCTCACGTAAGGGAATTTGGAAATATCAAATCTTTGGGTGACAACAATATAAAAAAAATAGGAGGACAACCGGATCACCCATCCCAAGTATCTGCAGAAAGAGAGCCATTAGTTGATGTGAACATGACGGATAAAGAAGTCAAAGTAGTGGTTGAAATGCCTGGTATCAGAAAAGAAGATATAAAAATAAAAGCATATGATTCCCAAGTTGAAGTAACAACATCAAAGGATGCCCAAAGAAAATATCATAAAAATATAGAACTACCAGAGCAAGTCGAATTTGAAACCGCAAGATCTGCATATAACAATGGCATATTAGAAATAACCTTCGACAAAAAGATAGTCAATAAACCCGCAGGTAAAGAAATTAAAATAGAGTAGATTCTAAATCGATACTCTGGACCTCAATAACTTTATTTTTTTTATTTTTATAAAATAACAACCTCATGTTAGTTTTATTTTATTCAAAATTATTCAATAATCTCAAGTATTAATATCAAGAGACCTATATAGATTGGTTGTAATCGAAGTTAGACCATAGTTAATAGTACGTTACTTTAATTTACTACGACACAGACAGCTACTTTAAGACATTATTTAGCGAAAGATGGAGGAATGAAAATAATTAGTTCCGCCCTGGGCTTAAACGAATCACTATAATTTGCATCCAGACGAGCTTATTTCAACTCACCTGGATGTAAGCATCAAGCCTAAATGATGCATACTATGGTGATACTTCATGAATATTAAATATTTGGATGACCTGTAGGTGAAACTATACTAAAATAATCAAATTTATTCGAAGTAAATAAATGAATTATTGCGGATCGTTAATTTCGGCATGAACATATACTTGATCATAACTAGTCAAGCTATTTTGAATGGTTACGAATTTGATTTATTTAGTTAAGCGTCACCTAGTCATATCTATCGTAAATTCCAAATAAGTCCCAGGATCTCTAAATCGAGTTTAATCTCAAAAGTCCAATTAAGAGTTTATCCAAATAAAAATTAATTGTATTAAAAAAAATAAATTAATTAACTGGATCTCCAAATGCAGTAATGTTAGTAGTCGCCAATTTATAATGTGAAACCACCTCAAATAAGTTAAAAGTATATTTCTCATTTGGCTTTAATATGAAAGACGGTTGTGTAACATATTCTTTGAATTTGCCCAAACTATTTCCATCCTTATCGAAGAATTCACCAGTGATTTCAATATCATACATATCAAATGTATTGTTATTCCTTACTGCTCCTCCTAATTCGACCATACCTTGTGAAGTTTTGGAGATCACCTGATCCTCTACTGTAAGGAAGACCTTTCCAGATTGTGGATTACTGGTATTCTGATTATCAGCAGTACCATTTACCTGCCCTCTTGCACTATTTTTGAATTCGTAAAAAGGATCAGCAGATGCGGCAACCATCAATAACGAAAAAATGATAGTAATTTCCTTTAGCATTAGTCAATTAGTAGATGGTACTTCATAATAAAGTATCTTTAGGATTATAATAACCCAAAAATGAAGCAAATGATTAAAGTAAGTGTATTTAATACTTCATAGTATTAAAAAACCAGTATTTTGGATTAAGTGCCTGAAAGTACGAAAATAAAGGTACAAAAGAATTTATTAATATTAATAAACATTGATCAATCTCAACAGTTTCAATTGGAATTCTTAAATAAACAATTTCTTTAGAAGATTTGATACACCCCGGTCATAAAGAACAACAACAGCAGCAGCAATAGTAACAGCTGTGAATTGATTAAAGAATTCTATGGTTCATTCACAAATAAAAATCAAGACCCTCGCAATTTTTGCCAAAACGAGGTAGATTGGATTACAATGGATGGAATGCCAAACGAAGGAAGATACATTGGACTTGTCTGTTTTTGAGGACTACTTTCCAAAGATGTTAACAAATTTCAGAGTTTCATGCTCAACCAACAGAATTTCTTGGTGTTAAGGATAAGGAAATCGTTATAGGCTACTACTATGGTGAATCAAAACTATTCAAAAAATTTTCAGTGCATTCTGTTATATGTATCTAATAAAAGATAACAAAATCCTACAGTTCAAACAATTTACAGATACAGAAAAAATTAAAGAGGCCATCCAATTTTGATTATTGCAATATGTTATCCCATTTACGGATACTTTCAACAGCTCCGTGATGTTTGATTCTAATTGCATGACCACCTCAAACACTCTTCTCAGCTGCAGGTGATGGTTATTTTGAATGTCAAAACCATGGGTGTTCTTGGAAAAGGCTATCCGAGGTTGTCAAAAAAGAAGGGTGATTAATATTATTTCAGAAGAAAAACTGATACTTAGGATAACTTGACAATTTTTTTTAATTATTGAGCAATCATGCTGAAAAGTTTTATAATGTTCCTTGTTGCAAATAGGTTTGATAATTGAATTTCTATATCGGCTGTTCTGGTTGGAGTTATAGTGGCTGGAAAGGGACATTTTATCCAAAGGGTATGGAGAGCAAAGATTATCTGTCATACTATTCAAAATTTTTTAATTTTGTTGAAATTGATTCAACTTATTATACAATACCATCGAGGTTTGCGGTTAGAGCCTGGAAAGACAAGACACCATCTGATTTCAAGTTTACATTAAAGTTTCCAAAGATAATAACACATGAAAAAAAACTCGAGGATGTGTCCAAGCCATTGTCCATTTTTTTTACTGCTTTAGAGCCTTTGATTGATAAAACCTTGTTATTATTAATACAGCTTCCGCCGTATCTATCTGCAAAGAAGGGGTTCAAGTCATTACAGATCATGACTCGAAATCTTGATACCAGATTTAGATATGCACTTGAAGTTAGAGATGCCTCATGGTTTGAAGACAAAATATATGATTTCCTAAAAGAGGAAAACATGTCACTAGTTTGGAGCGTTAGAGAGGAATTAACTACCCCTACAGTAATAACAGCCGATCAACTTTACACTAGGTTTATTGGCGATAGAAGTATAAATGAAAAAGATTTTGGTAAAGTTGTAAAGGATCGAACAAAGGAAATGATGGAATATGCGAAACATTTTAAGGAAATGCAAAATGCTGAAACTAATGTCCGCGATGTACTCATAGCTTTCAACAACCACTTTGCGGGCTTTGGTCCTCAATCTGTGAATGATTTTTTGAAGGTCATGAACAATCCGGAGATATCTTGGAAAAGTGAGATAGAGAGTCGACAACAAAACAACTCAAATCAATCCGTTGGTAACTATCAATCAAGTTTATCAGATTTTAGCAATTTTCAGTACAAGTTTTAAACTCATAAGTAATATCATGTATATATATCATGCTTGGCATCACTAATGTGTGTCTAATTCTGAAGTTTTTTAGATGAAAATCATGATTATTCAATGATATTTGTAATGGCATCTACTAATCTACTAATCTACTAATCTACTAATCTACTAATCATACCAAGAACTTTGGACCCGCCCGCCCACCTTTTTCCTACATGCAAGGAGAAGAAGACATCGATCGATACTAATACGGTGTATTTATCATAATTATAGTGTATTTGATAGATATTTCTTTGCTTTCTCTAATACCCTCTTTTCATTTTCGGGCAAAGGCTGATTGTTTATTAATTCTTTAAATTGTAGCGAATTTACGATTGCTTTTCCGCCATAATGATTATTAAAATAAACAAAAATCGTATCCGTATTTTCCTTTATTCTGTTAATCTTATCTATCCATGAATTAAGTTCCTTTTCAGAATAAAGATAATCATACCAATAATGGTCTCGAGTCGTGTTTCTTCCATGGAATCTAACTACTGCCAAATTATTAGATGTTAAATTATTCTCATTTGATAAAAATCCTAGATTCTCTTGCACAGGAGAATCCGTTAAGACTGATGCTATGTTAAAGTGATGAAGTAATTCCAACACGCCCTCTGTATTCCATGAATTGTGCCTGAATTCTATGGCAATATTGTTGTTATTTTTAAGATCAGATCGATTTCTCAGTGCATCCAAAAACTTCTCTAATCTATTGGATTCATTAATAGTAAAACTCGGTGGTAATTGGATTATTATCGCCCCTAATTTCCTTTTGCTTTCAAGTGGCGAAATCTTCTTGAGGAATTCATTCAAATCAGTTACCACATTCCTGTTAATATCCAATCTCTTCTCATGTGTTATTATCTCAGGGACTTTGACTGATATTTTAAAATCATTTGGTGTTGCCTTTGTAATTCCTATGAATAAACCTTCATTCATGTGTTCATAGAATCTCTTATAGAAAGTAGCGTCCATCTCAACAGTATTAAAGAATTGCGAATAATAACTCAATTTTCTCGTTTTATTATCGGGATAAAATACATTCAACCATCCCCCCTTTTCTGATGTATCGCCATAGTTCCATCCCGAACATCCTAGATATAATTGAGAACACATGTTAGATTTAATACGATAACTCAATAAATAAAAAAATCGGTTCCTTTACTATTCAGGCAATTTGAGTTAAATAATAATCGAAAATATTGACTAGGTTTTCAAAGTTTTAATCATTTGAATGTATATTCACCTTTATGAAGATAGGAATACTCGGTTCAGGGGATGTCGGTCGAAGATTAGCGGCTGGTTGTATAGATCTTGGCCACCATGTTATGATTGGAACACGTAATCCTGCAAAAGAAGAAATACAGAAATGGATTGACAACACCAAACACAAAGAAAATGCTTTTGTTGGGTCATTTGCTGAAGCAGCATCTTTTGGAGAATTAATTATCATTTCTACTCTATGGGGGGGAACTGAGAATGCAATAAATATGGCTACTTCATCCAATTTTAACGACAAAATAGTCGTTGATACAACAAATCCATTAGAATTTGCCAAGGATATGCCACCAAAGCTCTCCATCGGGTACGACAACTCTGCTGGTGAGGTAATTCAATCCTTGCTACCAAATTCAAAAGTTGTAAAGGCCTTTAACATTGTAGGTAATCCTCATATGGTTCATCCAAACTTCTCGGGAGGTCCACCAACTATGTTTATCTGTGGCAATTTTAAGGACGCTAAAAACCAAGTTGTTGAAAAATTATTAACCCCATTTGGTTGGGAGTCAATAGACATAGGCGGAATTGAACAATCGAGATTGCTAGAACCCCTTGCTATGTTATGGATAACTTATTACATTCAAACGGGATCGGGAAACCATGCATTCAGGTTGCTAAAAAAATAATACCTTTTTTTGTCCATTTGTAAATTTTTTCGGTTATTGAATACTTATCATCTTGCCCATTACATAGGGATCGTCAATTGAAAAATTGTCATATTAAGTCATAAATCAAAAATGATTGCTTTCGCTTACATACGATGCGTCGATATTATTTATTAGAAACTTCGATTATATTTGTGAACAAACTTGATAACAAACTAATATTAACCTAATTTTACTGCACTAACAAGTTGTTGATATTATCTATAAGTATGTTGATATTCTCTACATGAGTTCCATCCCAATAAATTTTTGAACATTTTGAACATTTGTAAATTGTGGATATGCGTTTGTATACTTTCTCTGGAATGAGATCAGTTGCCATTGTCTTATCAAGCTTAGTAAGAGTGCCGTTGCAAATTGTACATCGGGTATTTACATTTGGAACCGGATCGATATGCTTGATATCGCAACTCTTTAATATAAATACCAAATTTTCAACTTCATCATCGTTAGGGAGTAACAAACCATTCCTACCCGATTTTGAGAGCTTCAAATAAAGTCCTACATCTCTAGTTACCAACAGCTTTTGCTCATCCATACTTTTATTGATTAGAAAATCATCGCCAGCATCTAACCAGAATTCGGTGTCAAACCCCATTATTCTTAATTTCTTTGCAATATGTCCTAGCATACAATCAACAATAAATCTTGGGTAATCCACTATATGATCAGTAAGTTATGTTACTTTTAGTTTATTCTAAGAATCAGAATATTATTCTAAATTCTAATCGTTATAATGGAAACTCATAAACATTAATTTTCCATTTTCTAGTCTTCGTCTTTTTTCTTTTAAATCTGAGTCCAAATTTTACCTCTACCTTGACTTTATTTCAGAGATCGTTATTGATAATTTTAATCAAAACATTCTCTGATGCATCTTTCTCTCCCCTATCGATTGTTATTGTCAAGCGAGGAAAAGATAGTAGATTTTAATATTTCAATATAAATTATTGAAGATTAAAGAGTTGTAGATGAAAATTCGAACTGTTAATAAATTCTTAGCAATAAAAGTAAGATTATAAGTGTTGATATTTAATTATTTTAGAATGTCTGTTGATGATGATGTTCGAAATAATTTAGCAAAATTTGAGAAATTCAAGGGCGGAGAGCCTGAGAAAGTGATGCTATATCATAAACTTAAACTAGAAAATTTGAAGATAATAAGTGATAAGACAAATTATTTGGATATGGACACGGCCAAGATTCCAATTGTCGATTTTGTATGTGATATATGTAATCTTCCAATGGAGAATCAACAACATCCCTCCAAAGTAGATCTCGTCTGCATAAATTGTAATCAAACATATCCTTAGTATTCCGACTTTAATTTTTGAGATCGTTGTATCAACTTTGAAAAGCCAAGAACTATTTTCAAATATATCTTGAACTTGATCTCTGATTGTTATTATGACTATGTCAAATGATTTTACCCTAAATAGGATCATCTATGAGTGGCCGAGTCAAAATCTCGAGGAAAAGATGTCATGAAGCAGCATCCAATACATTTTAAAGCAGAATTTACTATTTCAGAAGGAAAAATAAAAGAATACAAAAAACTCATAAAGGAAATGAGCAAACTAGTGGAGGCTAATGAGCCTGACACAATAAATTATCAATTTTATATCGACAAATCTGAGACAAGGTGCACTGTACATGAAACATACATGAATTCAGAAGCAGTATTTTCTCGTATCAATGGGGTCGCATCACAAACAGTTCTTCCAAAGATTCATGATATATCTCGGATAACCAAATTTGAGGTTTACGGGAACCCAAGCAAAAAGTTACAAAAAGCGATGGAACGATTAAATCCACAAATTTACATTCCATTTGCAGGATTTAATCGTTAAATTCGAAGACACGCCCAGGGTCAATTCCTGAGAAATTAATTATACACTCTAGTCATTTATTGAGACGGTGTTCTGCTAAACTTGGTCGAAATGATCTTGTTGAAAAACCCGTCGATAGGTTGGTTGACTAACTACTTACTCTGATTCAATCTAGTTGAACCCGTTCAAATTAAATCAAACAGAATATTTTTATCAAACTATTTTCTATATGATATAAGATGTGTAATGTATTCCGACATATCAACAAAAGATCCTGACATTGCAAAATTCGAGAGATTAAAAGACAATTTTAATTGGTTTTATTCAAACTATGATAGGATTAAGAAAGATTTTCATAATCAGTACGTGGCGGTTAAAGATAGAAAACATATTGATAATGACATCGACCTTGAGACTCTTATAAAAAGACTTGATTTGAAGAATTATGACGATTCAATTGCTATTGAGTTCATAAATTCTAAAAGTCAATGATACGTATCTGACTGCTTTTTTGTAATTCAAAGTATTATTACCTTGGATTTGAATTGAGCTAAAATTATGGCAAAAATACACTGAGATTCTGCTTAAAAGCATCAAGCATCCCTCTTGTTCTATCTTGCTTTCCTCTATTTCATCAAATGGCCATTTTCAATCAGCCGTACATCTAGATATGTCTAATTTTAAAACATTCAGAATGAAAAGCCATAGTTATTTTGGGAAATAATTAAGAAAAAAAAGTTAAAAGAATCTATCGAATTGCAAATCAACATTTAGTGGATATTTATAATGATGATTGAATTATCATTACATAAAAGAATTCATGCCGTCTAAACATCACAATGTCATATTTTTTCGATAATTCATTTGAGGTTGGATATATTTATCTGAGGCGTCATGTAGACAACATAGTTACTATAAATAAATATTTATAGGAATTGGATAAATCACGTTATCGTCAATACAAAATGCAAGGACCAGAATTTTCTACAATGTTTTATATATTTCGAAATATCAATGTTGATTTAATGGTAAGATACGTACAAAAAGAAGGGAATGGACCTATGGAAGTAAAGGTTGGCAATGATAGTAAATGGATTTGCATGTGTGGACTAAGTCAACACCAGCCATTTTGCGATGGTGCTCATAAAAAAACACTAAATGAGGAGGATGGAAAAGTCTACAAGTACAACCCTGATGGTACTAGAACTGAAATACAAATTTGAATAAGCAAATGCTTTTTTGATTTAATCTAATTTTTTTTTCTAATCAAAAGAAAAAGGAGCCTTAGATATTTCCTTTCTGAGAGGTATTTCCATATTGTTGCACTTTCACCAGTACAATTGCCTATTATCTCAGTGAGGCTAGATAATAGGCGAATCTTTATTATCTATTACTTTAGATATTGGAATTATCTGAACTACTAGAATAGGTGTGAATGAAATAGATAATGATAATATAGTTATATATACAATATATCATACAATGGAATCCGATTATAAATTCAGGTATGTGAATGAATACATTACAAATTTACTGGAAGGGAATATAACACTTCAATATGAGGATATAGATTTGAAAGGGGAAAAAAAACCAGTCGAATATCTAGACAAGATTGAAAAATGGTTAGAGTTCAGAAATAGAGTTAGAGATGAGAATCCAGATGAATTTACTAAACTTACAGGTGAATTATTTACCCATCTCGTAGCTATACGATTGGGTGGTGTAATAGTAGACCACACATGTGAATATTGTGATATGACTGGTAACGAAGATATCCAGGATACCGAACCACCACTATCGCCATCAACTTCAGTTCAAGGGTCAAAAGAGGATTCAGAGTTCTAAATCTTAATCATATCTATTTTTATTTTAAACAATTCTGATAAATGACCCTTCGATAGAAACCCTAAGATTTTCACAAATAATATTTAAAGACACTGCTAAAGTATGAAAGTGTCCAACTGATTGGACGAAGGAGATGATGACTTGTAATATTGATTTTATATCGTTTCTTAATAATTTGTAAAATGATGACCCCAAATGACGTATTAAAGATATTTAGAATAGAAAAAGAATATTAAAAACATGGAAAAACACCTTGCTTGCCTACGTCAGCTACGTAGTATATAGGCAAAGAAATTGATTGTATAGGAAACCAGAATTGATACCATTATTAGTTCAATCTCAACAGATATTGAATATAGTATCCGATATATTATAGATGCAGAAAAGGATAATTAGATTCAAAAAATATCAATAGATTCCGATTCTAACTTAAACATTCAGAAGATATCTTGATATGCAGTTCTGTCATGACAACTTTATCAATAATACCCTTTTTTATTTCTGCTCTCAGTACGCTGAGTTCAATTAATTTAGTATCTGCTGTAGAGGACCATTCAAACTCTATAAAGGATGAGAAAGACGTGAAGTTAGCCAGTTTGAATTTAATATATGATTTTGACTCAAAGCCATTTAACATTTCATATTCTGATTGGACAGCAAATTGGTGGAAATGGACATATTCTATTCCATGGGGAAAGAATCCCTCTTATGATGATACTGGGAAATATTGCAACCAAAACCAGGCCGGACCAGTATGGTTTCTTACACTGTCTTTCGAACATCCAGTTATACGAACGTGTGAAATTCCGCAAAATACCGCATTACTAATCACACTATTAAACTCAGTGTTCATATGCTGAATTTCAGTTATTAAAAACAGAACAGGAATTAAGAAACTGTGCTAGAAGCATGCAGGATGCAGTTAATGGACCAAACGCCTCGCTTGACGGGTTCGAAATACCAAATTTAGAAAAATACCGTATCCAAACTAATCTTCTTAATTTTACCCTACCTGAGAATAATATTCTAAATTTAACATCCCAGACCACACAATCTGTTGCTGATGGAAATTGGCTATTTCTTAAACCAATACCCCCTGGTAAACACGAGTTAATAGTAAAGGGAAATCTAAGTTCGATTACTAATACTACTGCAAATCATATACTTGGTAATCAGTACAATGGACCAATTGGATGGAATCGGACTACTACATATATTCTGTTGGTCAAGTAGTAGTCTTTGTATTCATGTTTAATGACGGGCTCATTAAAAATCAATTAATTCGAGTGTATGATCAAATATATTCCTTAATTGTAAATTCAATTTTATATTTCCATTTACTGTATCATTAGTCTATTATTTACTGTTACCAGTAGCCTCTGAATATTAGAAAAAGAGTGAGCGGAGTTGTATCTTTCTGGGTTTATAGTTATCGTTGTGAAGGTCATAATGGTAATAGTCAAATACTTGATCTAAATGCCCTAATAAATATAATTACGACACATGTGTCTATGACAGAAGGTAATCCTAGGCTGCTCAAAAATTATGTTTGTGATGCTTATTTGATAAAAAAATAATCCGGTAAATCTGTTAATCCATTGACGTGCCTGAGGTAACAAAAGATATGAATTTAATAATTTTTATTGAGAGTCACCGTAAATCTCTCTATGAACCTTTTAATAGAAGCGGCTACGAGAAGTTTAAAAAAAGCATATAATCCGTACTCTGGATTATCTGTGGGCTGTGCCTTAAAAACTTCCTCTGGCAAAATCTATGATGGAGTTAATATAGAAAATTCAGTTTTTGGGTTGACCATGTGTGCCGAAAGGGTTGCAGTGTTTAAGGCTGTTTCTGAAGGGAACGTCGACATAGAAGAAATTGCTGTGGTGTCTTCTACCGGAAAGCCAATCTATCCATGCGGCGCATGCAGACAAGTCTTATTTGAATTCAATCCTAAAACAAAAATTCATTTGAGTGATGAAAAAATTCTAACTTTATTTGAAATACTCCCCTTTGCATTTTCGAAGGATGTATTTGAATAAATTTGGTGGGATACCGTTGATTATTGATAATACATTATTTTAATACGATAACATCAACATCCACGAACTCAATTCATAGCGTTCTAATACTACCAAGGGAATTTTATTAGTTGAGCAATAAAAATTATCGTTATCCATGGCCGTATGTAGATGGTGACTAGTTCATTACCTTATCATTCTTGTTTTGGCCCGATTCATTCGTTGATTTATTTATACCATCTTTCAAGCTACTAAGATATGCAATTGTTGCACCCAGATTTCCAAAACCAATAGAATTTAATGTTTCAGATGGTACCATTATCACTGTATTTCCTTGAATTTTCATTGTTTCATATAGCATATTTGATTGCCTCAATGCATACGCAACAGGATTATTTGAATAAACCTTAGATGCATCCAGAAATTTCTGAGCCACGAGAACCTCTGATTCCCCGTATGTTACTCTTGCTTGCTTCTCTCTTTGAGCTTGTGCTTGCATTGACATGGCCGATTCTAATTCCTGTGGAATTATTACCTGTCTTATTTCCACACCTGTTACCATTATGCCCCAATTATTAGATTCCACTGCGATCTTTGATTTGATGCTTTCGTTAATTTCTTCTCTCCTCGATAGAATTTCTTGAAATAAAGAAGAGCCTATACTGTTACGTAAAGTCGTTTGTGAAACTTGTTGTATCATGTCATTGAAGTTTTCCACATTAAGATACGCATCACTAGCCTTTTCTTCGATGATTTTGTATCTGAGTATTGCATCAATTGTTACCGGAACATTATCCTTTGTAAGCATTCTTTCTGCCTTAAACTCTGTTACTTTCTCCCGGACATCTATAACTAAAACGTTATCTGCAAGAGGAATTCTTGTATGAATTCCCGGTTCTACCTGTTTCTTATATTTACCCAGTCTTAAAATTATTGCCCTCTCATACTGATTAATAAGAATAAGAAAAGAAGAAATAATCAAAATAGTGCCTACTGCTAACAATGCATATAGTACCATTTCAATATCGGTGATTATCTCAGCCCAAACAGCTGCAATTAAAATTATGATGCCCAATACCAGTTGAATACCTGACCCCTTTTTGGTAAATTTGTTCTTGGAAAAAAGCATATTAGCATCTGATGAAATAGACATAACTATAGAAAGCAAAACAAATATTTAATGTTATTATAAAGTTTTTTGAAAATCTTTTCTAGTGTAATGATAATTAACTGCATATATTTGATCGTCTCCATATTACAGAGGGCTATATAATAATCTGCTTTTGGAGCTTTTTTTACCTTACTAATGTTTAATATTGTTACTGAAGAATTATATAAATCCTTAAGATTCTTATTGTAATTCTTAGTCTCAAGGAATTTCCAATACCTCTAAACGATAGTAACGAAACATATATACTTAATTTTAGTCACCTATTCTTTGTAGCATGTCTAATAATGAAAACAGTAAGGTGGCGCTTGTAACAGGGAGTTCTACCGGTATTGGATTTGAGACTTGTTTAGCACTAGCCCGCAGCGGTTTCGTTACTTGTGCTACATTGAGGGATAAAAAAAAATCTGGAAATTTGGAGAAAATCGCAAGGAATGAAAATTTACAAATCAAAGTATTTGATATGGACGTCGACAAAGACAATTCTGTTTATGATACTATTGAAAAGATAATAACGGAATTTGGTAAAATAAATGTACTTGTAAATAACGCTGGATATGGTCTCTTTGGGGCCTTAGAAGACTTTTCAATGGATGAAATAAAGAATCAATTTGAAACTAATGTTTTCGGTGTGATTAGAGTAATTCGTGGAGTACTTCCAACAATGAGACAACAAAAGAGTGGAATTATTATTAATATTAGTTCCCTGTCTGGATTGGCTGGAATTCCCACTCAGTCAGCATACTGTGCCACAAAATTTGCAGTAGAAGGCTTGAGCGAAGCCCTTTCATTTGAATTAGAGCCTTTTGGAATAAAATTGATTTTAATCGAGCCTGGTGTAATAAATACCGAATTTGTAAAAGATTTAATCGTACCGCCCAATAAATACGAGATTGATAAGAGTGGGGCACTGGTGAACCCATCTTACAATAACAAAAAGAGACACTCGCTGTCCCCCTACAGCAACACAGTGGACAAATTCTTATCCTTTTATTATACTGCTATGAGTCATGCACCTCATCCACGCGTTGTAGCAAACGAGATAATTCGAGCAATTGCTAGTTCTTCTAGTAGAGAGAATGGAAGCACTCCATTGAGAAGCACTGTTGGAAATGATTCTAAAGAATATTCAAAGCTTAAAAAGGGGTTATCGGATAGAGACTTTCACGAATTATTAAAAAAGAACCTATTGAAATGAGAGTATAAAAAAAACTTGTGCAGAAGTTACATAGTGCATTTGTTTTGTATCTAATTACTAAAATGATTAGTTGACTTACGAATATCTTGGTTGATTTCAACAAAAAACACTAAATGGAGTTTTGATAATCGAACTAAAAAATATCGAACTGTTCATCTACTTTTGGCAACATTTAATCAGAAAGTCGGTTAGTTAAAGGAAAAAGTTTTAACGATTTGCCAACATAAGAAAAACTAATTGATCTCTTGTTCTAGTTTAAACTAAATCCAATCAAGCATACTGCTTTGCTATTGAGCCTACAAATAATTATCAGTTCTTTACACTTTCAATGGATGTTAGGATTTATTGTCAAGTATTTCATCTAGCCAATCGAATATCCTTTGATTAGTAATAGCGGGTGCTCCACACTGACAATGTTCCTCTCCACCTTCTTCTTGGGTAAATACTATGTATTTCTTTAATGGAGACTCCAAAGATGTCAACCCATCATAGACTTTCTTGGGTTGGCCAGGAAATGAATCATCATTCTCACCCTCCAATACAAGAGTAGGACATTTAATATTTCTCAAAATATCTTTAGTTGTATATTTTTTAGCACCGGTAATCAATTCGTAAGGTGAATTTGTTCCAGTAGTCCACATCCCGTGTTTCATATTGAATTTTACATTCGGGTCCGACTTCATTAAATCCGTGAATGTTGCATTTACGAATTGTGAATTGCCTGCTTCGATTGCATCCAGAAGTGGTTTTGGCAGACCTGATTTGATTGCGTCGTATCCATCATAGACCCCATCATAGAGAACACATGCAGCTATCCGTGGTTCAAATGCCGAGGCTCTAGCAGCCAGATATCCGCCCATGCTGATTCCCATTAATACAACGCGCTCTAGATCTACATAGAATTCCTTCTTTTTTGATAATATAAAGTCGAATACAGGCGTTACCACCTTTTCCCAATCATATCTAAAGGGTATTTTCTGCTTTCGAATCACCTCTCCCTGCCCTGGACCTTCAAAAGTCAAACAATTGTATCCTCTCTCTAGGGCAGGTGCCGCGGCATAAGCATATAGTTCCTCTAGTATAGAATCAAATCCTCCATGAACTATCAGTGTCGGATAATTATTACTGCTTGGGATGTCAAATTTTCTATTGTGCTTTTCACTACCTGCTTGATTGGCTTCTTCTGTACGTTCCATATTTTTATCATTGGTGTTTTGTTTTTCTATATGATAATAGTAACCTGGTAAGTTTGTTCCTTCATAAGGAATTGCCACGGCCTCCACCTTGAATGGAAAAGTCGAAATCGCATTTCTAAAGCATTCTTTACTTTGCTCTATGGATGCTTGAAATCTTGGGTCATCGGACTCAACTAACAAAAATCCAGCAGTACGATAGTAATTGGATGCTCGCAGAAAAGCCTCATTGGCGCTTTTCAAATGACCGTATGATGTACAATCCTCTGCATATTGGTGAATTCTCCTGGCAGTCTTTATCCATTCCGCATACCAGCTTTCAAAATCCCCTTCTTTAATTCGATAGGCAGTAGAGAGACATTCTCCAATGTCTGCTCCTTTATAGTATGTTTCAGCAATTGTTCTAAGCAATAAAGAAGAAAAAGTTGGATCATTAAAAATCAGTTTCATGGATGAGTTAAATGGATTGAGACCTTCAGATAAGTATTATGCGTGTGTATAATAAATAAAAGACACTATAAGAGTTCCTTTCAGACATTGTTCCTCTAGACTTTTCAGGAACTTTTCTCAGAATGTCTTTTGTATCATCATTCATCATTCATGACCGCTTTTAAGTAGTAAGCCTGAATCAAACAATCAATTGATTCATCTGAGTAATGAAAACCATATAAAATATGAAGTCAGTTTGTCTAAGATGATAGTAACAATGGTTACAAACTTTCTTTAAACTTGAAATTCGTCTAATTCACATGATTTTTATAAATATTTCTGATATTAAAGGACTAGAGGCTAGTCGAATTATTTGTACTAGCGTAGCTCAAATCCTTAGT
>JACDCB010000016.1 GCA_013694585.1 Candidatus Nitrosopumilus sp.
GATTTAGATTCATAATCTGATTAATATAATAAACATTTTAAATCAAATAAAAAAACGATTTCCTTTTTTAGCTTTTTAGAATGGTTACAAAGACTATATTCACACATATAATGAAACATTGATTTCAGATTTTTTATTTGATGTTGCATAAGACTTTAAACGACAATTGCGTAAAATGAGTATTACCAATTTGAAGTATGAGGTAACAAAAAGACATTAAGAAAGGATTGTGATTTCTTGTTTTTTCTAAACGATATGTAGATTGAATCTTCAGTCAAGTCAACTATCAATTTTTCAGAATCAAATATCCCACCAATTTCATCATCATCAATGAATTCAATATCATATTCATCGGGAAAGTCATAATCTAAGAACAATCAAAATATACCTTCTTAAAAATACTTATATAGTTTTCATTTTTTTGGGCAGAGATTTAGTTATTACCGCAAGTCTTCAAAAATAATTTTCTAATTTGGAATAAGGGTAGTAGGACATTTAAGAGATATAAATTGTATTTAAATGACAGAAAGAGATAATGCTATGCTAAGATTAACAAACAAACCTAAATATTCGTTATCATAGGTTGGCCATGATGACACCCCATTTTAAGTAAATTGTTGTCTGTAAAAGAAGTTAGCCGATCACAATTATGTCTAAATAAACTTTCTAGTAAATTATACTGCTCTGCTATTATATTACAGCTCCGCTACTTTTAACACTTTTTTTATTAATTTTAGGAAAAAGTAAAGATAAGACTTGATATTCTTCCTACTCTATAACTTAAATCCACTTTGATAAAAAATTCATAAATGCATCAAGATAAAAATATTAATCAACTGAGGTTAAAATGAATACAGATAGAGGTAAATAAAAGAGAATTTAGTATTTATCTCAAATTCCCTCTTTGTATATCAGCTATATAGTACCTTATTTATGATACTTGCAGCTTGAGATATGGCTTCCGCTGCAGCAGGAGTATTAGCAAGTGCATTTAACATCATAAAGTCATGGATTGTTCCGAGGTATCTAACTGAGGCGACAGGCACTCCTGCTTCCATCAACTTGTGAGCATAGGCTTCTCCCTCATCTCGTAATATATCATTCTCATCTGTGATGACTAGCGTAGGTGGTAAACCCTGTAATTGTTCAATAGATGCTTGCAACGGAGACACTAATGGATCTTTTATATTAGTTGTTCTATTGTCCAGGTAGTTAGTCCAGAACCATATCATGGCATCACGACTAAGGTGATAGCCACTTTGGTATTCTAAATAGGATGGAGTATTGAAATTCACATCAGTAACTGGATAAAATAATGCCTGAAATGATATGTTAGGACCATCGTCTCTTTCTTTGGCTAGCATTGCTATCCCAGTAGCCATGTTACCACCTACACTGTCTCCTGCAACGGCTAATCTAGATGAATTAACATTGATGGATTGACCATTTTCGGCAACCCATTTTGTTGCTGCATATACTTCTTCTAATGCTACAGGAAATTTAGCTTCAGGTGACAGAGTATAGTTAACATATACTACTGAAACATTAGCAGCATTTGCTAACTCTTTAATCAGTCTTTCGTGAGTATCAAAGCCTCCTAATACCCATCCGCCACCATGGAAATACATGACGACGGGCAACAGTTGATTTTCACTAATACCTGCAGGACGAACTATTTGGATCGTTATTGTTTCATTATTTGGACCCACCGGAATCGTTTGATTCTGTACTTGAGCTTCAGGCATAACAACAGGGTATGAAGACTGGAGTCCTGATAATGCTGCTCTAGCTTCGTTTGGTGGTAAAGTGTTTATCGGAGGATTGTTTTTTGCCTCCATGTCCAGTAAGAATGTTTTAGTGTTTTGTTCTAATCCGGTATAATTTGTATTGGCAGTGGCGGTGGCATTAATACCGTATGCAAACTGAGTAAAAGCACTTGTTGAGGAAAGTGAAAATGAAGGAATGACAACAATCAGATTTCCTAAAACTAGAAAAGACATCGCAAAGATTGCAGTGTATAGAGTATTCATAGTGAATTGTTTTTTATTGATATTTTAATGATTCAATGATTAATTATTGTAACATAACTTCTATACCTCGATTTAAATTGGCAAAATATTAACCAAAAGATATTTTTATTCTTATTCTTGATTAATTTGTATTTGAAATCTATTATTGAAAATGTTATTGAGATAAATATATATCTAAAGAAATAGCGTTATCGTCCCATCAAATTAGATCACGAATGAACGAGTCAAAAACTAATTGTAATAGATGTCAAGAATTAGACATCAAAAAAGACAAAGGAAAATACATTGTCAATGAATGAACTTATATTTGATGGATATGGTATAGTATAAATTGCTAGTTAAAATCGATTTTCTGAATATTTAATGTAATAAAAAAAAGAAGATTAGTTATCTTCTGCACTTGCATTATTGCCGTCGTTATCTTGGTCCTGTACGCTTACGTTGTTTCCAGAAT
>JACDCB010000018.1 GCA_013694585.1 Candidatus Nitrosopumilus sp.
TTTAACCATCTATATGAAATTAGTTAATTTTTACGGAAATTCTAAAATTGCGGAATTTGGATCATCTGGAATATTATATACGAATTTCTTCTTTATTGATATCGTTGGATTGTCGGATCCGTCTTTGTCAGTAAAAAATCAAATAGAAAAGATCCAGATATTAAATAACTTGATCAATTCATGTAATTCTTATAAGAAAGACCGAGACAAGAAAATCCTTCCTACTGGAGACGGTATGGCGATAGGTTTCTTGACTGATCCTAAACTACCTGTAGAATTAAGCTTGGAACTTCACAAGAAACTGGGAATACATAATTCAAATTCGTCAAATCAATCTATAATTCAAGTGCGTATAGGAATTGGTTCGGGCCATGTATTTATAGTCAATGACTTGAATGATAATCAAAATTTATGGGGTCCAGGCATAATACTTGCTAGGAGAGTTATGGATTTGGGGGATCAAGGTCATATTTTGATCGAAGGAGGTATTGCAAATAGCTTATTTAATATTGACAGCGAGTTAAAGAAAGACATACATTATCTTGGGATTTACTGCATAAAACATAATCAAAAAATTGATGTTTATTCTCTATATAATCAATATGCGGGCAACGCAGAGATTCCACAAAAATTTTTAGATCTGCGTAAATCAATTTGATACATACTATGTAATAATTGATAAATCTTTAAAATCTGATTGAATAAATAACCAATAGCTTTTTTAAGGAATTCATTTCCTATTGCTGACTACTTTTTGCAGTAACCAATTTTAGTAACACCATTTTTTCTTCAAAGCCATATCTTTAGCCCCATTTAAATACTAAAGATGATCAAATTGTTGTAGCTCATATTTGTAACAATGTGTTCCCCGATACCTAAAAGTAATACCCATAACCGTTTTTTTGAGATTTTTAACAAATATTAAGTGTAGGTAAAGCATTTTTGAGAATGTTTTTATATCTTTACCATATAGAAAGCGTGTATGGCTATTTTTCTTGATGTTCATAAAGTGCCATTTAAAGAAGAGAATCTCCAAGAGCTAGTTAACGCTCCCGTAGACGAATACGGGGTCGCACATGTCAACTTATTCTACAATATGGAAGCTGGTGTATGTTTTTGTTTATTGAGCGCTCCTGATAAAGAAGCAGTAATTAAACATCACGATAAGGTTAACATAGAATGCGAATGGATCACAGAAGTTAGTATGGCGACAGGCAATGAATCTCTGAAATTTACGACCAGATGAACGTATTTACATCTGAAAAATTGTTTCATCTGGCAAAATAAACGATAAGAAACTGAATATTGAACCAGAAAACAAAAGAATAAGACTAAGACTCGGAATTTTCAATTTATTATCATTGGGTTCTATTAAAAGTAAAATATAAAAGATAATCTTATATTCGTAGGTGAATTAATAACCCATAAGTTATTAAAAATGCCCGCAGATTATGGCATAAAGGAAGTCAATGTAAATCATACCCTTGATGAAGCCATAAATTTAATATTTAAAATATTTTCCAATACTGAGCGACATTTAGAAATAATTGTAGATCATGATTGGTTATGCCATTTAGTGGAGAATTCATCAATTCTCACACTTGTCAGGAAATTAAAATTGCGTAGTATAGATATCAAGATCGTAGTCGAAATTAACAAGCAGAATGTTAACTATTCGAAGCGACTAATGAAATTTTCTGATATAAGACATTCAGATGGACTTGAGAGTTGCAGCTTTAGAAACGAACAATCATACTTTTTCTGCCACATCCCAGAAAATGAATTGAGCGATCAGGGGCAGAAAATCGAACCACGGGAGAAATTGGCTCAGTTTTTCTATGTTGATAACACGCATTTTGTCAACCAACAGGATTTTTTATTTAAACATTTATGGCGTGATTCCGTTCCAGCAAGGGAAAAAATAACTGAAATTGAAAAAGGCGTAATGGAAGTCATCTTAAACCACGAACCAAAATCAGAAATTGACATCAATTCAAATGAAATACTTTTTCGCGTAGTGGAATCTTGCGTGGATCAAATACTAATATTAATCCCATCAACTGATCTCTTTTGGGATTTTTATAATAGCAATCTGCTTGTTTCAATCTCAAGGATGTTAGTCAAAGACGTGACGGCGAAGATCCTAATTCATTTGGAAGATGGACAAACAACCATAAAAGATGAAATACGATATAAACTCAAGGAATTATCTCAGGATTTGGATATTAATACAAATTTTTTCTCAAAAAAAATTCCTCAATCGCATCTATCGATAATTGTGGACAATGTTGTTTTAGTAGAAATTGATTACAAGAATGAAAAATCTATTCTTTCTAAAAACGAACTGAACCCGATAGTCTCCTTTTCCATTAATGATACTCGAGTATCGTCTTCAACGTCAATTTTTGACATATTGTGGATACAATCCGATTTTGAAAGACAAAAAAAGATTAAACAAACCTATTTTGATATTTTTAACGGATTCAATATGAAAAGCGAAAAATATGGTAGAGATTGGAATTTTGAAAAGAAAAGCAACAAATAATTTAACACATGTGTCCCACATGTTCTATAAAAAAACAAAACATCGTTTATGTCATTCATGTCCATTGGTGCATTGAATTGATTTCTAGAATTAGATCAATACTAAAGTTGAGTAACTATATATGCTCCGTATATCATCGAATAGTATTCTAAAGTTTACTTGATTTTATTTAACTACTAATACTTATTTATGTCATCAAAATAGGCCCGAAAGAAAGAATCACAAGAGCATAATCTGTATTTTTATTCCATCGTGATCGTAAACATAAAATGATGATTTATGGTACAAATCTGATTCAAGTAACTTTCCATCAATAGATATGCCATTACTGATGAGATGTCTTTTCAATATGTCTTTCTCTTTTTTGTTATCAGATATCCGTATTGCAAAATGGTCAAGTCCAGTTTTGCCAGAGTTATTGGCACTATTATGAGATGTTTGTTCCAATCCAGTGTTGGTGGCAATGTGATGATGATATCTATCTGCGGCAAAGAAATACGCCCCAGGATAGGATGCAGTATGGTAAAGACCAAGCATATCTTGATAGAAATTTTTGGCTTTAGGGAGGTTTGACACATGCAAATGAACGTGACCTATTGATGTTTTACCAGGAAAACCATTCCATGTTCCATAACTCTCATGATTTAGCAAATTGTTGATGTCAAGAGGTTTTGTTACCATCTGTACTTTGTTTGCACCTGTCCATACCCATTCCGATTGTTTCCTATCGCGGTAAACTTCGATTCCATTATTATCAGGGTCGTGGAAATATAGAGACTCAGAAACGTCGTGGTCAGCCATGCCTTCATAGTATTGTGAATCAAGATTATTCTGAATGTGTTGTAGAAATGATGCCAAAAATTTTCTTTCGGGTAGTAATATGGCAAAATGATAAAGACCGGCCTCCTTTTTTACTTTGCTAGGTTGGCCGGTCTCATTATTATTATTATCTATCTGATTTAATACCAATAGGGATGAACGGTTATCCTGTCCAATCTCCTGTGAGACAAGACATGCTATGTTTTTTCTTGGACTATTTTCTAATACCCTAAATCCTAACATGGATTGGTAAAAATCAATGGAATTTTGCAAATTAGAGTGGTTAGTAATCTGGAACAATTTTATTTGTCTATATCAAAATCTTTCCTACTATTCGAATAATTATATTCGTCCTACTTTAGTATTATTGACAAAAAAAAGAGCAGTCTTGTTTATTGCCTCAGAATCATTTCAAAAAAAAATTATTTAGGTTTATTTTGTACTTGATATTTGTCCTCTTATTTCGCCATCTGGATTTTGAACTGTGTGAACGTTAACATAGGTGCTATTGCTATTAATTGCAGTTAGTAAATCAGATACTGCTTTTCCTTGTAACGGCCCTGCCAAATCAATCGCTGTGATATTACCATCTATTGTAATCCCATTTTGATCTGGATTCTGTGTGGGATCGAATGTGAATAGAGTTACTGCAATTGGTCCATTTTCTCCTAGAATTCCACTATGGATATGACCTGCGGTTACATTCTGGATACTAGAAGCATTTACGTTAAATTGTAGTGTATCGTTGCTTGGGGCAATTGGAATAAACCTTGCTTCTCCTGTTGCTTGCGTATCTACTGTTGGAACTTCCTCTTGACCCGTAAGGTTAGCAACATAGTCGTGGTTTGCGAGTACTGTTGATGGACTTGAAATTGCTGATACTGCGATTACACTTCCTAGCGCTAGAGCCATGGATAGAAATAACATTCTGTTATTTTTGATTGTCATCCACTTAATGTCAATAATATGGTATATAACCACTTTGTTTGGCTTCTCACTCCTCTAGAAAGTAACTCGAGCCCCGAATCATCCTCATAATATTTTAGATAAATTTCAATAAATGACGATTAAATGAGCATAATTTGGATAATTCTAAATTCTTTGCTACTTCTTCTTTGAAAGAATCTTCCGTATAACCGTGAACTGTTATACCATGTCTCTGCATTTTCCATCAATTCTTCTTCTGTTTCATCATACATTGTATGCGTACATATAGGGTCTCCTGCATCCTTAAAATTGAGGCTTAATGCCATATCCGGTAAATACTTTGCATTTAATTATAGATATCTACTAATTCCTCTTTTTGAATGAGAAAAGAATATTTATTTTCTTAATCTGGATAGTAGATCTTATTAATACAGGTTTGCATAATCTTGGCTATATTGGTTGGCCCACACCATAAACAAACGAGGAAATTATAAAAAATGCTGTGAATATATAATAAAATTAGGAAAACAAAAAGTGATAAAATTAGATTTCATCGAATTAATCTTTATTCTTTTAAACAGATAGTATTTGTACGATAAACTAAGAAGGAGTGACATCCATAATTGATCTCATGAGTGAAGTATATGCGATATCTGCAGTAACTTTAATAATCAAAGACATGAAGAGGTCTTGTAGCTTTTACTCTAAAATACCTGGTTTTGAATTGATCTATGGCGGCGATAGTAGGGATGCGTTTACTACTTACCTGATTAGCAAACATAAACCGCCTATGTATTTGAATCTGGAACTTGAAGGTTCTGAAAGCGGTCGTTTTAGTAAATGCCAGTCCAGATATTTTGGTAGAATTATTTTTTATACCGAGGACGTAGACAAATTGTATTCATATTTTGTCAGTAACGAATCTCTTTCAAGTTTAATTATATTTGTTCACGAACCCGTGGACGCCCCTTGGGGCGAAAGATATTTCCATATAAGAGAACCGGATGGATATGAGCTTTCATTTGCCCAGCCTTTGAAAAATAAATAAAAAAAGCAGAATTAATATGACTCTTGTCTCTTTTGATTTGGATTTGTGACTATTAGTAAGCGAATTCTAGCGCCTTGTTCATAATTAAAAAAAGAAATTTATATCATTTGGACCATACTATATGTAATTAAAATGAAATATTAATGCCCTTAGGTATTGAAATTTTAAACGATCTATCTATACTGCTAAATTTTGAAATTTTAAACTAGTAATAAAAATAATGAACATATTGTTGTCGTCTAGCATATCAGAGATAGCAAAAAATATGAAGCAATGGATTCTACAAAGAGTTATGATTTTTATACTATGATGCTAATGTAAGGAGAGTATGAATGCTTTAAAATTAATACTATTAGTTTGTATACTTGCAACCGTAACTTTCATTTCTGGACCTGTAGCACTCTCGCCTCAAATAAATGCTAATACACCAACCACATCTGAGCTGCCTGCAACTGTTGGGAATGAATCGAACTCTGACCTGGGATTATCAAATAGCACAGTACCAGCAGAAAACACAACAACAGTAACACCGGTATCTCCTATCTAACTGAGCATAAGGATAGAGTATACTAAGACATAGTATCCGTTCAAAACAGAAACATTCTGGATTCAATTATTACGGATGATTCAACAAAAGAATTTCTGAGGGATTTAGTTATTTAAATAGACTAAATGACATATAATTACTATTCAAAATATTTATTTAATATTCTATTGATATTGACAATAAAAAAGTTAATGAGTTTAATTTCCTACTTCACTAGGCAACGAAATGGTAAATGATTCAAGCTTATTACAAAAATAGACGAATACGTAAACAACATAAAGGCAGAATTGCACATTTTACTCTTTGCGAGGGAGAAAGACTGCCATGTTTGTAATGGGTATACTCTCTCCTGACCAAATCTTTGACGCTTGCGAACCCCTCTTAATGCTAGGTGGAATAGTTCACAGGGGATATGATAATGACCCTTGATGATATAAGAAAAGGATTGTAATCTATTTATCAATCCATCGAATTACTTATTCCCTATTTAGGTAAGTTGTTGCCCTATCTAAAAGTCAAATAGACTTGTCGTACATATTCCATGGCCTTTGCTCTATATCAGATGGGGAACCAATTGGAGATAACTAAAAAAATATGATTTACTAAGGAAAATTCACAATCTCTGGAACGGGTGCAGGATTATTAAATGGTATCTTGAAGACAGGATTTCTTATAGTTTCACTTTCATTGACTGCAAGCAATAGTGCCAAATAATTTTCATTAGGTTCAACAGGTTTTCCATCAAAAACAAACTCCTCTTGTAAGTTTTTCTCTGTATTAGAATATTCTAGCCTCTTTAGCTTTGATCTTCCGTCTTTAAGAAAAACCATTCCGTAATAAGTATGCTCATCATTTGTTTCTGAGGGATGTTTGATTATGACTTTAAATGCCATAGTCTATTATAGTTTCCAACGATATTAAGGTTTTGATATCTGGTCCCAATAGTTTGCAATTGACATCGTTTATTAACTAAATGTTATTACAAATTAGCAAATAATTATATTATCAATATTTTCCCTTGGGAAACGAAATAATTTACATATTACTATTACAATCATGAAAAGTGGATCCAATGGTTACTAATATGCGAAATATTTTTAGTAACATTTGAAGACGTTCTAAAATGGACGATGTATCCCAACTAAAAAATTAATTTCATTAATTGACATGGGTTTGCCTAAGCAGTTTGATAATTAGTTGATGATAACTTTATTGATCACCCTTTTGACTGCAAATTCCACTTTTGGCTACAACCTATTTAATATCGTAGTGTAGGGGAAACAATCAACACCCAATTAGAATAAGTAGATAAACCTAATCAAATCTAGTTGTCTTCTTAAACTTGCTAGCTGAATACAACTGTGCACTGTGATGATAGTATATAAATAATTGATGAGAATAGATTGTATGAAAGTATGTGGATATGCAGCCAAAGAACCTAAATCCGTTCTAACTCAATTCTCATTTGATAGAAGGGAACCCCGTGATCACGATGTGGTCATAAATATCCATTACTGCGGTATTTGCCACTCTGATATACATCAAGTTAACAGTGAATGGGGTGGTAACGGGATTTATCCAATGGTTCCTGGCCATGAGATCACTGGTATCGTGTCTCAGGTAGGAACAAAAGTAGCAAACTATAAGAAAGGCGATAGGGTTGCAGTTGGTTGCATGGTAAACTCATGCAGAAAATGTAGTCCATGCAGGAACGGCTTGGAGCAATACTGCATAGGGGGCGGACCAGTCCTGACTTATAACGACGAGGAGGTCATCGATGGGAGCATAACACCAACTTATGGTGGTTATTCAAATAAAATAGTTGTCGATGAAAACTATGTGCTTAGTGTTCCCGATAGTCTTCAATTAGATAAGGCGGCGCCTTTACTTTGTGCTGGGATTACTCTTTATTCACCACTAAAACATTGGAAGGCGGGACCTGGAAAGAGAGTTGCTATTCTGGGTCTTGGTGGCCTTGGGCACATTGGAGTAAAAATTGCTCACGCACTGGGAGCAGAAGTTACTGTTTTGAGTCACTCGCTTAAGAAACAAGAAGATGGGAAAAGGCTAGGTGCCGACGCATTTTGTGTCACATCAGATCCAACGACCTTCGAATCCTTCAAAGGATACTTCGACCTAATTATCAATACTGTATCAGCGAACATAGATTTGAACAATTACTTGAGTATGCTGGCGCTAGACGGGGCTATGGTTGTGGTGGGAATTCCTGAGAAGGATGCGTCACTTAGCGCTCCTATGCTCGTTACTTCTCGTCGAAGTATAGCCGGCTCGGGAATAGGCGGGATTAGGGAAACCCAAGAAATGCTTGATTTTTGCAGTGCGAATAACATCAGCTGTGATATCGAATTAATTCCAATTGAAGGTGTGAATGATGCTTATGAGAGAGTAATTAATAGTGATGTCCGATACCGTTTTGTGGTTGACATCGCAAATTCACTAAAATGTGAAGATAACTAATCAAGTGTGGTAACCTGAAAAATAAAATAGTCCTCGCTTAGAAGATTCATACTGATCACATATACAAATCTATGTTCTTAATTTTTGAATTTGAATATGGGATGTGGTTTAATTCAGAAATCATAATAGAAACCGTTTGGAATCCAATAAATCTGCCAACTCTTAATTTTGGTAACGATATTACTATTAAAAAATATTTTTAAATGTTCAGTATATTTGCTAATTGATGGAGAACTCTGAGTATTAGACGTTGTTAAACACTGGTAGGTGGGTTGATGACTATTGTGCTATGAAAAGAATGACTAGATTTTAACCTCAGATTGGTTTTATTCTATCCGTTTTTAGAAAGAAGGGTGGGGTAAATCTAAAGATAAATGGCTATTCTTGCTACAGAATAATTTCTAGAATTTAACAGCATGAGGCACGATAGAAGGTTTTGAGGATAATATTTACTATCTTACTCTGCTTTTTT
>JACDCB010000019.1 GCA_013694585.1 Candidatus Nitrosopumilus sp.
TAATTCACACGGACTGTATCAAGGGCACCCAAGAAGATGAGGAAGAGGTTAAGATTAAAAGGCTAGATGTATGACTGGTAATACTATTATCTTAACAATAATGCCTTGTCTTCACGACCTTTCAGTACGTGAATTATATTAGAGGCAGCAATTTCCGACATTTTATTTCGAGTATCGAGACTCGCGCTACCTATATGTGGTAATAGAACCACATTATGCATTTTGAGTAATGGATTGTTACTCCGGATTGGTTCATCTTCAAAGACGTCTAGGCCCGCTCCTGCAATCAACTTCTCCTTCAAGCCACGAATCAAATCCCATTCTTTAATAATTTTGCCCCTTGATATATTCACCAAATAAGCAGTATTTTTCATCATTTTTATCTTATCATAGTCTATTAAATGATAGCTGTCTTTGTTTAGCGTACAGCATATGACAATATAGTCCGATTCCGAAACAAGTCTTTGTAAATTGCAATATTCCAGTTTGTTGAAAAATTTTTCATTCCTAAAATCATTTTGATCAAAGTTCCTTTTTGTAAATAGTATTTCCATTCCAAACCCAACTGCACGCCTACAAATTGCTCTTCCGATTTTTCCTAACCCTATAACCCCTAATGTTTTGTGATGTAAATCCCGTCCAATCATTAGATCAGGATTCCAGCCATATTTCCATTTGCCTTTTCTTAGGTAGTTGTCAGCCTCAACTAATCTCCTGCCGAGACAAAGCAATAACCCAAGTCCTAAATCAGCCGTTGTTTCGGTAAGAATATCTCCAGTATAACCTATCTTTATTCCTCTTCTATGTGCTTCAGAGACCTCGATATGCTCGTAGCCCGTACTAAAAGTGCTTATTACTTTAAGTGATGGACCAGCGATGTCCATTATTTGATTGTCTATTTTGTCATTAAGAAAGCACAAAATTGCATCTACACCCTTCACTTTATTCATCAATTCCGGATATGGAAGGGGAGCCTTTTTTTGATTTATGATTATATCACATTGATTTTTTAAGATGTTCAGACCTACTTCTGGAATCGGTCTTGTTACCAATACAATCGGTTTATTCTTTTTTAACAAATATTGTCTATTGGATTACTGCTATATTATTTGTTAATTCTGTAAGTATCCTCAGGAAAAAATCAATGTATGATGTTGTGGTTAATATAAAGGGTCTATAGTTTATTTAACCAAATTGTGCATTTCAATCTTTAAACCTGGGTTAGATGTAATATCCTAGACTTCCAAACTTCCAAATTTATCACTATTAATCCATATTGACCTATACTAGATCAGTATTAGATACTACTATAATATCAAAAGGACAAATAAATCAATTTGTATATCTAAAACCTTGAACGCTCCTAGATATTGTTTTAAGAGGGAATTATTGAAACTCGGCTGAATGATGGAGAGAGTGTAACTGCAAGTTCTAAATCCATAAAAGCAGAAATAATATATTTAATTTTACAAGTATATTTTTATAGACTGCTGGTTAATAAAATTCATGCAAGACCATTCTACTGATGTGCGAAAGAATGGAATGAATTCAATTAGCAGCAGTAAAAAGATGAAGGTTCGAAAAAAGATCGAGAGTAAGAATGACCATGATAATTTAGAGGCACCTCATATTGAAAAAAATTCCATGGAATCATCAGAAAACTTATTTGCAAACATAGTTGGATATGATGACATTAAAAAAATTTTTAATTATGCATTTAATTCATCATTGCCCGTCCATATATTACTAGTGGGTCCTCCTGGATCAGCTAAAACGCTATTCTTGATGGAATGTATGAAACTTTCACGTTCCTATTTTACATTGGGTAGTCATAGCACAAAAGCCGGAATGTTGGATTACTTATTCAATAACAGACCAAAAAATCTAATAATTGATGAAATTGAATATATGGCAATCAAGGATCAGGCAGCCTTGTTGAGTTTAATGGAAACTGGAATATTAAGTGAAACCAAGTATGAAAAAACTCGAAAATCAATCATGAGGACATGGGTTTTTGCATCGTGCAATGACGAAAAAAAACTTTTAACCCCACTGTTATCACGTTTCTTTGTCCTTTACTTTAAGAAATATGATTACAATACATTTGAAAAGATATCAAACCATATTTTAGTAAGTGAGTGTAATATTGATTTTGAAATCTCAACTCTGATTGCTCAGTTAGTTTGGAATAAACTAAAATCCAGAGATATAAGGGATTGTATCAAAATAGGTCGAATTTGTAATAATAAAGAAGATGTTTATATGATAGTAAAGACTCTAAAGCGGTATGATAGTACAAATGCTGGTAACATTAAGAATATTTAGTCGAAAATATTTGTCATCTTTCTATTTGAATTTCATGGCGATCTTCTATATCTGTAAACTAAGTGAAATAATTTAGTGTTCCTATTTTTAAATCAAGCATAAAAAAATGAAAATTTTTATCTGTGGGCCAACCTTGTATGAAAAAAGCCACTTGGGACATGCCAGAATCTTTATTTTTTTTAATTTTTTGATTAATTATTACAAGTATTTGGGACAATGTCCTATTGCTGTCGTACAATTGACTGATATTGATCCAAAAATATTTGCTAAAATGAGGACATATGATAGTAATGTTTCACTTGATAATATAACCTCGCATCATCTGAACCAACTAACCATGGATTTACAAAAATTACAAGTTATTAACAATTTCACGTTCACCCGAGTGTCTAATTTCCAGGTTCAAATGATGAACCAAATAATAAGCTTACTTACACTCAACAAGGCTTACTCTTATGGAGGTAATGTTTATCTTAAAATAGATTCAGATATCCAGAGTCCTTTTGGTTTCACAACTGAAGAGTTGGACAATATGCCAATTGATATCTCGCCAGGTAAACTAGATCAAAAAGATATAATGCTTTGGAATGCGGAGAATTTTTATGATCTCTCTGTAAGGGGCGATGAGCGCCCTGAATTCTATTTTAAGAACTTAGTCAGCGGAATTCCCGGATGGCACTATCAAGATTTTCAAATCATAAAATCTGTTTTCAATAATTACTACGATATACATGGTGGGGCAGAAGAGTTGGTATATCCTCACCACGAATTCGTTTTCAAAATTTCTCGTCAAATGCAGCGGATTACCCACCAAAATGAAAAAAAACCAAGGTGGATTCATGTAGGTATTTTGAAGATCAAGTCTAAGAAGATGTCAAATTCTAGAGGCAATGCCATCACTATTAATGATTTTCTAAATAAATATTCTCCAAATTCTCTCAAACTCCTTTTCTTGGGTGAGAGCTATGACAAAGACTTTAGTTTTCATGACAAAAAATTGAAAAACGCTATTCTTATAGATAATGAAATTTCATCATATTTCATATCGGAATTTGTCAAAAACGGAAAATTAACAGAATCAGTGACCAAATCCGATACACAAAAATTTTCCAAGTTTATGAGAATCTTGAATAATAATTATGACACAAAATCAGCAATGAGTTATATCATAAAGTGTATAAGAGATCTAGAAAATGTTAGTAACATAAAGAAGATGACTGATTTACTTGGATTGCAGTATCATTGAGAAACTGAAATCGAATGAACTTGAATTCTGTAAGAATTGGAGTAATAAGACAATCGACTTAAATGATTCCTTCTGTGTTTTATCTAACCGAGATCTAAAAGGCGACTATTTTCTTAACCGAGTCATTTTAACAAATGTAATCGGGGTCTCTAATAGGGATGAGAGGAAAATAACATCAGTTGTATCAAAACTAAAAGAAATTTCCAAACAACAAGTAATTGATGCTTATGTTCATATCGATGATAACTTTTCATCCTTTAAGTCAATACTTGAGAAGAACGGCTTAAGAGAAATTGATAAATTGGCAGGATTAGTCAATGTCGTTGAAGATCAAAAATCCTTTTCATTAAATGAATTTGAAATACAAAAACCACTCTCTAAAGAAGAAACATATGAGTTGCTCAGCTTCACAGATAAATTAGATGATTGGCTAAATGTTTATTCGTCGGCATTTGGGATCGACATGGCAAAAAGAGCTACTATACGGGCTATTCTTCAAAAAGAGAATTTTAGAGACAGTAAATTTATTTTGTATAAACAAAAATCCGACTATAATAGAAACCGGCAAAATTTAAAACCAATAGGATGTTGCTTACTTTTTCCAACAAATGAAGCCCTGGGCGTGTACTGTTTAGGTACCGATCAGAGGTATCGAAATAGGGGCATCGCTTCGAGCATCATAGATTATGCAATAACGTATGCCAAAATGAATGGGTTTGATTTTATAGGACTTCAGGCACTGCATAGTGACCGCATACAAGGATTTTATCAAAGACGACATTTCAAAAAAGTTTATACCAATACTATCTATTCTCTCCCTTGCAGGTAGATTTATTATGTCATTTGACCCATTTATTAAAAATCTATTGACATTTCTTGAACGTATACAGGATGATCTAATTTTTCCAGTATTCGTTTATGAAGACGAGCACGCTTACCATCAAAGCTTAAATTCTGGATATATGAATAACTCAAAGGTATTTTCAAAGAATTTAACCATTAGGTTTGAAGAGTTGGCTAAGCTAAAAATCTCCAATTTGTTGTTATTTGGGATTCCAAAAAAAAGAAACAGCTTGGGTAGTGAAGCTTATAATAAAAATGGTGTGATTCAACGGGCGATCCAAACAATAAAAAAAACTTTTGATAAGAAATTTAACATACTATCAGACGTATGTATATGCCAATACAACACAACCGGTCATTGTGGTGTTACAAATGGGTTCATAGAGACTACTAAACAACAAAAGCGTGAAATGACAATAGATAATGACAAGACTCTAAATATCCTGGGAAAAATTTCATTGAGTCACTGCGAGAGTGGAGCCGATTTCATAGCCCCATCATCTATGATGGATGGTCAAATCTTGTACCTTTCAAATTTGTTAGACCGGAATGGGTTCAAAAAAGTGAAGATTATGAGTTATTCTGCTAAACAAAATTCTTGTTTATACTCGCCATTTCGTAATTATAATTATCTTAATTCTAACTTCATAGATAAATCAAGTTACCAAAGTAATTTCAATAATCCTAGGGAGTCAATACGAGAAATTTTGCATGATGTAAAGGAGGGTTCAGACTGGGTAATGATAAAACCTTCGTTATGGTATATGGATTTGGTAAGGTTGACTAAAAACCTAATAGACGTCCCTTTAGTGGTTCAAAATGTCTCAGGCGAGTATGCATTATTAAAAGCAGGGTCAAAAATAGACCCGATTGACCAACGCCAATGGATAATTCAATATCTCAAAAGTTTAAAAAGGGCTGGTGCCGATAAAATAATTTCTTATTTAATGCTTGATTTGTTTGTTGAATTTGATAAACGCCTATATCATGAATTAGAATTCTGATTCTGATTGAATATTTCTGGGTAAGAGATCATCTGACCACTTGTAGAATCGATATAATATTTTGTATCATTTGCCATAATTTCCCAGCCATAATGGATACCGCCAGTTAGGGGTTCAACGGTATTGCCTAGTATCTTACCTAATTCGTGAGTTTCTTGATCTGCTTGATGTATAGTCCCATCAGCTTTTACCATTACATATTTCGATGTAAATTTCCCATCCAGATCTTCAAAAGTAATATTCCTCAATTGATCTAGAGAATGATTAAACACGTCGTGTAGAATTATGATATAAGCTTCTTCTGGAATGAGTCTTCCGGAGGTGGAGTTGGGCTGACTTATAGAGTAGCTTAGTACCCAGTACATCGCCAAAGTAAATCCAATAGATAAAAGAATTATGAATATTACTTTATTGTGGGCAAGATCAAGCTTCATTAAGATATTTTATTGACAAAAAAACACTATATAATCATTGATTTATGGCTTGACGATTAGATTATATATCAATTCTTTTAAAAACTACATATCCCGCGGTAGCTCAGCCTGGTAGAGCTTTCGGCTGTAGTTGTTGGCATAATATTGCTAATCGTACATCAGCCTATCAGGCTTACATTCAACAGTAACCGAAGAGTCGCAGGCTCAATCAAAAAATAAGAGATTATTTTTTGGAGTAAATCCTGCTCGCGGGATACAAACTAATAAAAAAATTTTATTCATTAACTGGGATTTATTATGGCACGACCAATGATTTTACCATTCTTCAAATCGTGTAAGGCTTCATTTACCTGGTCGAGAGAGAATCTTCTATCTAAGATTGTGCGTACCTTTCCGCTGGATGCAAGGTCCACTAATTCTGTCAAATCTTGAAAAGTTCCAGTGTAAGCTCCTGTCAATGTATACCCTCGCAAAGGAATCATTGGTAAATTCAGTTCCATTGAACCACCAAATAATCCAACCATAATCATTTTACCACGCTTTCGCAGCATATTAAATGAGTTTACAGACGTAATGTTGTTATTTACAAAGTCTATGACGACATCTGTTCCAGAACCACCGGTAAGATCTTTGACCTCTTTTACGACATCTTGCTTCTCTTTGGTGTTGATAATATTATTTGCACCAAGCTTTTTTGCCTCTGCCAATTTTTGGTCATTGACATCGATAATAGTTATTCTTGATTTGGATATAGCGTTAGCGACTTGCACAGCCATAAGCCCTAGTCCACCTGCACCTACTATTACAATGTTATGCTTATCTTCTAAACCCGGAATTGGTTTTGCTTTTTTTACTGCATTGTACGCTGTCAACCCGGAGCAGGCCAGTGAGGATGCTGAATCAAACTCAAGACGATCAAGTTTTATCAAAAACTTTGAATCTGGAATCAAAACATATTGAGCATATCCACCATTTTGATAAATTCCAAGGGTTCTTGGACTATCACATAGATTTTGTTCACCAGATAAGCAGGCGGGACAGGTCCCTTCACCCAGCCATGGATAAACTAATACCCTGTCACCAACATTAAAATTAGTTACACTGCTACCTGCTTCTTCTATTGTTCCAGATATTTCATGGCCGGGTATAAGAGGAAACTTAACCCCTCTGTCCTCAACCTTCATAAAGACGCCTTTGGGTCCTGCATATCCGCCCTCCCATAAATGAAGATCGCTATGACATACACCAGATGCAACGACTCTGACCAAAACTTGATTCCCTTCAGGTTTGGGTTTTTCTACTTCATTAATTACTAATGGTTCATTTGTTTTAATAATTTGAGCCCCTTTCATATCAAAATCAAGGTCCCCCATGTTTAATTATCTTTGCTAACGAAAAATGTATTCAAAGGAATATATTAATTCAAATTCCAAAACTTTTGATGTCAATGATGACGACGAAGAGCCGTCTGAAATTACATGGTGACGAGGATTATGAGTACTGAGACATCAAACCTTTTATAGAATGCATATTCTCGATGTTTTTCTAACCTGATCACTAGATGCAAATAGGATTCAAGTATACAATTATTGCAACAATACTTGCTATACGGGTCGGCAATTTAGATTACTTCAACAAAGGTTTGTGCGACCATTATAGCATATTTTTAGCAATATTGGATGTGAATCTCTATGTTTGATAAGTTATTTCTCTAGGTGCTGAATAATATTATTTTGTGAAGCTATCGAGATATGGGCTGTAAAATTATATACGGTGAAAGTTCATGGTAAATCAAATTTAATGAACTCAATACAACGGTTCCTACTATGTTCGATATATAGCAATAATTTGGTTGATAACCGACTTCCTATTCCCATATTGCCATATTTAATGAAAAAATTGGAACTCGATGTGACTTTCTACAAAAATCAATTAGCAGAACTTGAAAAAGTTGGATTAATAGTTACAAAACAAGATAAACCAGATTCCGAAATAAGCTTAAGCAATATGACTTGCACACTTACGAACTTGGGTCGTGCACAGATTAAAGTTGTGCTTGTGGGCGGGGTGTTTGATCTACTTCATGTTGGCCATATTCATACACTAAAATCTGCAAAATTATTGGGGGATGTCCTAATTATTGTAGTTGCAACTGACAACACAGTTAGCAACTTGAAAAAAAATCGCAAGATTTACCATGATGAAAAAAGCAGGTTAGAGTTAGTTTCATCTATAAAATTTGTAGATAAAGCCGTCATTGGAAGAAAAAAATCGATATATGATACGGTCGAATTCGTGAGGCCAGACGTCATTGCTTTAGGGTATGATCAAATTCATGATGAAATAGCGATGAAAAAGAACTGTTTTGATCGAGGCCTGAATCTAGATGTTGTCAGACTGTCTTCCCCAATTCCAGAACTCAAAAGTTCTCTAATTAAAAGCGAACTGGGAAACTCTTTTTATGATCTTTAAGTGTCCCCTACAGACTCTTTAATCTTTATCACAACATTATCTCCATTTTTGAGATTGGATGATTCTTTTATGTTCAAAGGGCCGATGACCTCTATTAGGTTGTTATTATGATGGGTCCTTTCCAATAAAAGAACGTGAACATCATTTGAAATATCAGGTGGTTGCGATTCGATCCCGTCAATAGAGAGTTTGGATTCTTGAGCTATTGTAGCAGGATAGCATCTCACCCAGCCAAAGGTTCTATCTGAATTTTTGAACCCGTCAATGTAAATAGAGGGGTAATTTATCAGATCTTTTCTTGAATTCACGTAATTCTTATCCTCGATCTTTACATTAAGCGTTCCAGGGAATGGCTCATAACCCAATTTAAGTTGGAACTGTTTCTTGTAACCCTCTAGGGACATATAATAAGCGCCTTCTCCCATCCCTGTAACGATCTTCCCCTTAAAAAGCACAGGCTTAATATGGGATTTCTCCATAGATATTTTTAATAAATTATAAATATTCTGTAATATTTCAAAACCGGTTTCTGTCAGTTTCATTCCAAATTTCTTTTTGTTCTTTATCCTTTCTATTAGGTTTTCTTTCTCTAGGTCAATCAGTATTTTCGAAGCTGTTTGTTGGGATCTATTAATTAAACGACTTATTTGTGTACTCGTAATTTCTAAATAAATGTCCTTACCTCCATTCGACAGCAAATGTATCATTACTAAAAAATGAAAATAGTTAAAGTTTGAGTGATCTTTAACCATCATATGCAATTATCTGCTACTGATAGGCTGACTAATTAAACCCATATCTGAAAATGTTTGAACACGAACATCCGGGGTTAACTTTTTCAAATTGCTGGTTCTATGACCTATTATGTACTTTATACCCGATTTATTTGCAGCCTCAACGAGCCTAGGAGTAACGATGCCGTCTAATATAAGTAAATTTCCGTCCTTTAGGTCAGATATTTTCTTCATTATTTCAGATATGGGAATTTTAACTATCTTTTTCATTGACTTATCAAAAATCATTGCACCTAAAGTTTCATTTATTTCCTGAAATACTTGCTTCACAATGGAAATAACTTCTTCATCTTCTTTAGAAGTCATGTTATCTGGGCTTTGCCTTTGGTTGCTATTATCATAATTATCATGCTTGTTTAAGCTTTGAGTTGTAAAATCCCTATCATATGGGAATGCGCTATTTTGGTCTTGATTATTTGACTGATCCTGGTTATGATCAACTCTACGATGATTCCTGATCTGTTGTACATTCGATGGAACGGCGTTAGTGTCGTTGATTTTGTCTTTCATAAGTTGTTCAACGTCCTTCAATATTTCTGAAATCTCCAGTGGAGTGCACTCCTCTACCTCTCTTCCCGCAGGAGCTCTGTATACTTTTTCTATATCTACCAGCCCTTGTAACTCCTTTAGTATCAAATCTCCAGCGCGATCGCCATCGATAAATGCAACAGTCTTTTTACCCTGTGTCAATTTTAAAATAGTCTCGTCAATTTTTGCCCCTTCGATCGCGATTGAATTATCATATCCCGCTCTTAAGAGATTAATAACATCTGCACGACCCTCTACAAGTATTATCCAATCGCTGTCAAAAACGCCGACACCACATGCTAGTTGTGCCTTTCCAAATGTTGTTAATCTGCCTGGCTTGCTGGCATCGTACACATCCTTTAACATTTCTTCTCCTTCACTAATGGTTTTGGTGGCCCATTCTTGAACAATTTTTTTGGCCCTGTCAACGATTACTTTCTTCTTTATCGCTCTAATATCGTCAATTCCAACCAAAGAAAATTTTGCCTGGAAAGGTCCTACTTTATCAATACTTTCAATAGCCGCAGCAATTAAAGCAGCAGTAGAGATATCAGTACTCATGGGAATCAAGGCATCTCCTCGTGCTGAGTTGGATTTTGTATCCACGTTTACTTCAATTCTACCAACTTTCGAAACCTTCTGTAATTCATTTAAGTTCATCTCTGGGCCTAACAAACCCTCAGTTTGGCCAAATATTGCGCCAATAATATCGGCCTTCTCGACCAGTCCATCAACATCGAATTTTAGCTTGACATGATATTTTACAATACCAGTATTTGGCATTTTTATTATTTCATTATTAATTTTATTTGTCATATTTCACTGATTATCATATCTATAATGGCTTACCTTGATTAAGTTTTTTGTTTTAAAATTTTTCTGCCTTTCTTTACACTTTCAACTGTTTATATAATAAGTATCCTATAGACCTTGAAATAACTCAATGAAAATGCTTTTTTTAATTATCTAGCATACTGTTGTAGAATGATTTTAATTCCTCAACGGTCCGTATTTTCCCTTGTGTAATTTTTATTATTTTATTTCTGTAATAATTATCTATATACCTTTGATTTAATAAATGGGAAATTTTTCTAGTCATTCTTTCACCACTATGATCCAAATCTAAAAGCAAAATTAATTTCTTATATTTAGTTCTAAAATCATCTACCAAATCAACAATATTCTTATAATTATGATAGATTCGTATGTTTCCAGCACAGCCCAAATATGATAATGCTTCCAAATCTCTTTTGCCTTCTACCAAAATCAATGAATCTTTAGTGGATTCGTTGTTAATCTGATTTACAAATTCTCTTAATTCTCTAACTTTCTCCAGGCGATGGGTTTTATCCATTACTCCATTCTATTTTATTTACGAGCCTACTCTCTTCATTTTGGATCCGCATTTTGGACATGAAGATTGATTATGTTTTGTTCCACAGCTCATACAATAATAGCTCACGGAACTACCATTTCCACCAAATACAGAGCCTGCCATCCCCATCTTCTTCATGGCTCTATTTCTAATGTAATAACTAAGCAAAATGAAAACTACTATTATTACCGGTAAAGATAACGGAAAGGGTAGCAAGAACGAGATCGCAAGACTTATTCCTAAGGATATACCAATCCACAATAATTGTTGTGACAAGAATTGTTTGTTATTATCTATCACTATATCTCAGTGTTATATTTAAGAAACATTATATATAAAATGTTTCCCATAGTAAATAAAGTCAGAAATTTAGCTATATTCTGTGTAATATTTATACCTCTTCTCTACTTCCTTATTCTTTCCTTCACGAACTATGTCAATTTCTTTTTTTAATAGATTCTTAGTATACTCTTTAAATTTAATTCCCTCTTCTGTATCTGGAAATTTGCTTAGTGAAAATTCAAATAGCTGCATAAAGTCAATAACTAAATCTCTAAATTCCTCTTTCGAGGGTCTTTTGTTATTGTTGACCTTGAGCATGGAGACTGCTAGTTGTGAAGCATATATTTTTGCTATATCTTCAGCTAATCTGTCAACTTCAAAGTAATCAGCCACCAAGTAACCGGACTTAGATAATTAATAAATTTTATGAGGTGGTTTTGATTCGCTAAATAGAAAGATAGAAATGTGAATGATTTCTAAAAAAGTTATTATGCCAATTACCGATGTAACAAAAAGAACTATTGCCCAGCAGCGTCGATTGTTTTTCAAAATCTGTTTTAATTGCGGAGCAAAAAATCCAATAGGCGGAACTAGATGTAGAAAGTGTCACGGCAGTCAGATGCGATTAAAGAACAGAACCCTAGGTGCAAAGAAATAATCTAGTGGTTGGCATATGGTATTGTAATTTTTTCAATTCTAAATAAGAAAACTTTAATTATCTTTTTTGATTCCTACACTTTGAGATCACAAATAATATGAAGTATCCAAAGGTTGTTCTTACCGCTGATAGAACATTAATGTCTCCCTATCGAGGAATTTCACTTGCATCATTTTTTGGATGTGCTCCTGCACTGGATCCAAACCGTAGTCATGATTCTATTTGGTATAAAATATTAGGAAATCAAGTAACTCCTAAATTGCTTTTTGATTTTATTTGTAACCCGATTGCTAATTCTAACGGATTGGCCGATTACGCACCATATGGCTTGAGAAAAGTTGAAGCCGCCTTATTGAGGGACGGATATGCGAAGGAGGATGTAGTTGTTGCTCATCCCGATTATATTGATAAATTTATTGGTCCACAAACTGAATTCGTAGGTACTTATGAAATGGACCCGCTAGGGATGGGCCCTGTTACAATGACGTTTACTTATGGGAGGAAACAAATGTCATACGCTGAATTTTATAACCGAGATCTTCATCATCGAATTAATGCTGCCAAACAAAGGAATGGAAGCAAGGCCAAAGTGGTTGTTGGGGCCTCCGGTACGTGGCAGTATAATTATGACCCAGCCAAAATTGAAGAATATGGGTTGTACGCAATCGTCGAGGGAGATTTGGGAGGTATTGGACCTGAACTCGACGGCGTAGGCGGGAGGTTCTTTGACGCTATGATCAATAATGAGTTGGAAACCGCTAATCCCTTTAAGAAATCTGAGTTTAAAGTCGAAATCAAAGAATTTGATAGAAACGGTAGGAAATATCATGGTAGGTTTGTTCATTATTCCAGAGAACCAAGTGTAGCTGAAATTCCGGATATAGTTAATCCCAGTATGCACGGAATGGTTGAGGTAATGAGAGGATGCGGGAGAGGATGCAAATTTTGCGATGTTACACTTCGACCTTTACGCTATTATCCAGTAGAAAAAGTACAAAGAGAAATCCGAATCAATATGAAATATGGCGGATTAAAAAATGCTTGGATCCATAGCGATGATATCTTTGTTTATGGTCTTAATCCAAGGACGACCAAAAATATGCAGCCTAATAGGGAAGCAATTGAAGAACTATTCAAGGGGATCATGGAAACAGGGGTAGAACATACCAATCCTACACATGGAACATTAGCTGGTGCCATTGCAGATGAAAAACTTATACCCAATCTTTCCCGGATAATCAAAGCTGGACCTACTAATCATATTGGTGTTCAATGTGGATTAGAAACGGGCAGCATTCGATTAATTGGGAAATACGCCGACAGGAAGTTAGCCCCCTTTAGACCATCTGAGTGGCATTGGGTTGTAAAGGAAGGTGTAAAAACACTAAATGAAAATTACTGGGTACCCGCATTTACCCTTATCATGGGATTAGATAACAATGAAACTGCTGAGGATAGCTGGGATACCATCCAACTTATACATCAGTTAGAAAAAGAACAACCTGATTCTAAATTCACCGTAACGCCATTGACTTTTGTTCCAATTGGTCTGTTAGAAAAGTCCGACTTTTTTGACATAGGTAACACAATGGATCCAGCAAAATTGGGAGTGATGTATAAAACATGGCAACACAACTTCAAATATGCAATTCACAAATTCATGCATAAAGTTGGCCAAAATGATCCAGTGAAGAAATTCTTCTTTGCATCACTTGCTAGGACATTAGGAGGTGTACCTCTAAATGCTATGGAAAAATATGCTCGTAAGAAGAGCCCTGAACATGAGAAAGTAATTGAAAAAATCAAGGCACAGTATGCATAAAGATATCTAATTAGTATTCTTTATCTCTAGTTCGCTTAAGAATAGTTCAATGTCTGAATAAATTGGACTAGATACTGATTTTTCCAATTTTTCTTTCATTATCTTATTTGAGAAAACAATAATTTGATATTTTTCCGTGGCATCCGTATTGACTAGAGCCGAGTGTAGAAATCTTATGGCCGTTTCGTTATGTGAAACCACTATAATACTGGTTTTTCCCTTTGCTCTTTTAGATAATTTATTGATATAACGTTGAAAATCTATATCAAAAAAGGGATCAATAAAGTTCTCAACATTTCCTATTATGGTAGAATTTAGGCCATCTTGCCTTGTCAATATATCAATCATTATGCAAATAGGTAATGATTCGTCGTCGCCAGATACTATTACAAGTAAGGGGTTACCGAACTTTCGATTATAACTATTATTGGTTTTAATAATGTTTCTCAATAATCTGAATGAGTCTGTAAGATTAGTAAGTAAGTGAATTTTTTCGGTCTTACCTATTTTCCCTCTATGATATAATTCCAGAATGGTATTTAAAACGGGGAAACAAACATCTGTAAAAATTTTTCTCAAATTGAGATTCCGGTTGATCAGACTTAGAACTATATTGTCTGTGAATTCCTTTTGGCCATTGATTAAGGATTCTATGATCTTTTGCTGAATCTCAAGGAAATTTTCATCTTTCAAATCTAAATTGATTATTCCAGGGTCTAAAAACCAAAAGTTTACCGAGCCAATTTTTTTTTTGTTTAGAATTTTTTGGAAATATAATATATCGAGATATTTGGATATAGTAATACGATTAGTTCCTAGTTTAATTGAAATTTCACTACTAGACATAGGATTATTATTTTGTAAGAGATCTATTACTCTTTTCTGAATATCCGATAAATCGTACTTCTTATACATTGGTTACAATGATTTGGTTGGAATCATTTAAAAAGAATTTTTTCGGTACTAGATTTTCAAACTTCAAAATTGCGATGCCAATTCATAAATCTTTTCGTACCAATTTTTTGACTTTACCACGCTACTAGCTGCGAGTATCCCTTTTGAGCCCAATTCAACTGCGATTCTTACATCTTCCGATGAATTTATTCCGGCACCACAAATCAATTGGGATCGACTTGCCTCTAATTTTAAATGTTGAAACGAATCAGTTATTAAAGATGGCTTTTCTGCAGAAATAGATTTTTTGGTTCCGATTAATTCTGGGGGCTCTATGGCTACATAATCTGGCCCCATAGAACTAATATCTCTCAGTTCAGCCAAATTTTTGGCACAAACAATACTCAATAGACCTAACGAACGCAATCTGGGAATCAAATCTCTTATAATATTTTGATTTATTGGATGTTCACTATGATTGATTAGTGACCCAACTCCACCGACATCTTTAACAATCTCTGGAATTGAAAAACCCGTACTTGGACCTGGTTGTTGTACATCTACATGTTGTGCTATTACACTTAATTTTGTATTTTTTGCCAGCCATGCTAAAAGGACCTGGGGGGGCGACAGAATTATTTCAGTATCCGTCCTCTCGCTAACTCGTTCAGCTTCTTTTGTAAGTGATAAGGCCTTATCGCCTGAAATCTCTAGATAGTTTTTAAAATTTATTATGAGTGGTCCCTTTCTGTCAGACATTCTGGTTTTTGCTGGTTTATTTGAATTTTTCATTTAATTTAGCCATTCTGGCCTCATATCCTTTATTGTATTCTAATTCTTCAGGTACAAGTGTAGCTGGATGGATAAATCCTTGAACTCTCATCATCATTGCACGCTCAGATGCTAACCTACGCTGGTATTCCCAATCAGCTGTCCCAAATCCATCATGAGGACCTGTAAGCTTTCCGTTGTGCATACTAAACAACAAGCAAGAAACTATGGGGATGGAGTAATTCAAACTTGCTGCAGAGTTCAATGAAACGGGCATAAATGGCATGTGATGACTACCCCTAGTGTTGCCTGCTACAATATGAGGATCGTTAAAAGCGCTACCAGCTTCTTCTGTGGCGGGAAAATTCTTTTGGGTTCTTACGATTGCAATTGGATCATCTTTTCCCACATAGGTTCCTGCGATATTATGAAGCCTATCGGTGGAACTTGACACAATTTGTTCACGTTGGTGTGTTAACACGGAATGTACCACATATCTACCGGGATACATCAAAGCAGCCTCTAACTCTGGCTTATCATTCCATAATTTTAGATCGGCAATTTTGCCTGACATTACATCCATGATCCTAAATATTACACCTTCTGCCAACTCCTCATTAATGATCAACCCTGTATTGCTTCTTGCGTCGACAAACATTCTCCAAAAGGGAAAATTATAAGCCCCTGGCTCAGTTTTGTCTGCTGCAAATACACAAAATACTTCGCTAGGTCTTTCTTCCATTTCTATTTCGGCAACTCCTGGTCCCATCCCTTTTACATTCCCCGAGAATGAGTCCTTAAGCAAATCTTGCCCCGCGCCGTATAAACCCTGCTCTTTAGCAATTTTTGTCCCCTCAGTAAATGCATCCCAAGCAAGTTTGTGAATTTCTTTATTGTCTATGCCAAGTGTATGGGTCATCACAATGTGGATATCATCGCCGGTGTATCCTATGTAACTATCAATCAAAATTCCTTTTCCAGTTTTTAGCACAAAATCTTTAACAGTTAGAACCAATTTATCACTCGGTCTGGTATGTCCTCCGATTCCTCCAATGTCTGCTTTTATTGCTGAAACAGTGATCTTCATACTCAACTTGAATTCTACGAGGTTTAAAAATTTTTGTATCGCGCGATTTTATACTTGATTGATCGGTGATCATAAGATTTTGAACTAACAATTTTGTCCTCTGGTAAAAAAATAGGGGGATTTCCTGATTTGTTACTGTTATTTTTTTCCAATGACTAAACTATTCTATGATTAATATCGATATTTGTTGCCAAAAAAAGTAACCCATAAATATCCTTAATATTACTTTACTATCATGCGTGACGCAAATTTAATAAAAATAATGATCGAAGAGAGAGCTTTAGTGAAATTGATAAAGACTATCGGAGAGAAGGAGTATTCTACAAGAGATTTGTTGAAGAAATTGGGGGCTTATGGGTATGGTCATAAATTACTCATAAAAGCTGAGGAAAAAGGACTAGTTGAACGAAGTAACGTAAAAAACAAAACTTATAATAAATTAACTAAAGAAGGAAAGAAAATTATAAAATTAGCCAAGGAGATAGGAGTATAGCTTTATTAAAGGATTGACAAATCTTTTATTCTAAACATTTTTCACTTTTTTTATTTCACAAAGATTAAATTATTAATTATACTAGGGACGCGTGTTAATGAGCAAAGTAATTCTGGCTTTTTCGGGTGGATTAGATACGTCTGTTTGTGTAAAATATTTACAGAATCTTCATAAACTTGATGTAATCACGCTTACTGTTGATGTAGGTCAAAACGATGATTTTGACGAAATTGAAGGAATTTCGTCAGAACTAGGAGCCATAGACCATATTTATGTTGATTCAAAACACGAATTTGTTCACGACTATGTAACTCCCGCAATTAAGGCAAACGCACTTTATCAACAAAAATATCCACTTGCTACAGCATTAGCTCGACCGCTAATTGCTAGTAAAGCTGTTGATATGGCCAAAAAATATAATGCTACAGCTATATCTCATGGATGCACAGGGAAGGGTAACGATCAAGTTAGATTTGATCTTACAATTAGATCATTAAATCCTAATTTGAATATAATTGCTCCAATTAGAGATCTGAACCTTACAAGGGATAAGGAATTAAAATATGCCAATGAGACTGGAATTAAGATAAGCGAAATAGCTAAGAAATATAGTATTGATGAAAATCTATGGGGTCGGGCTATTGAAGGCGGACCCCTCGAGAATTTAGAGAACGAACCTTCTAGTGATTCACTTAAGTACGTTCATCAGGACAATACCTCTACTGAATATATAACGATCGGATTCGAAAAAGGAATACCTATTTCTATGAACGATCAAAAAATGGACTTAGAAAAGCTGATCACTGAACTCAATAATATTGCGGGATCACATGGAGTTGGCATAATTGACCATATTGAGGATAGAATAGTAGGTATAAAATCCCGTGAAGTGTATGAGGCTCCTGCTGCACTGGTATTAATAGAATCTCACAAAGATCTTGAAAAATTGGTGTTAACTAACTCTGAGCTTCGTTTCAAACTATTAGTCGATGAACAGTGGGCATGGTTATCATATTCAGGATTGTGGCTAGACCCGCTTTTATCTGACTTGAATGCTTTTATCGAGAGAACGCAACAAAGGGTAAACGGCGAAATAAAGGTTAAAATGCATAACGGATCCTATCGAGTGGTAGGTAGAAAATCAATGTTTTCGCTATATAATAATGACACAGTAACTTATTTGTCCAATTCTAACTTCGACCAAACGTTGGCGAGAGGATTTGTCGCACTTTGGGGTCTACAATCTACCGCAGCAAATTCAAAAATTATGGAAAATAAGGAGTAAAAATGGTAAAATTAGATATTCTTTTTGATAAATTAAGATTTGAAGAAAAGGCTCTCTATAATACTGCAGTTAAAAAAGGAATCGACGTAAGGTTAGTCGATTCAAGAAATATCATTATTGATACGGATGATTTGGATTTAGATGAATTTGAATTTGGAGATGTATTGTTACAACGCAGCATAAGCCACTTTCGGGGACAATTTCTTACCTATTGCTTAGAGTTGTGTGGCTATAATGTAATTAATAGTTCAAGAATCGGAGAAGTATGTGGAAACAAGTTATTGACTTCAATGATCCTCAAGAAAAACAATATCCCGACCCCTAAATCTTATTTCTCATTTAATTCTGATTCTGCCTTTGACTTTATAAATACGATGGACTTGGAACAGAATCCTTTAGTATTCAAACCAGTGATTGGCTCTTGGGGACGGGGTGTATTCCCTGTACGGAATAAAGAAATAGGGAAGATCATTGTGGAAATGAGGCAAGAAAGTACTAGTCCATTCTCGAGTATTTTTTATTTTCAGGAACTAATTCATAGGCCTCCAAGAGATATTCGTTGCATAGTAGTAGGTGAAAAATTGATTGCAGCAGTATATAGATACTCATCTGATGATGAATGGCGGACGAATGTAGCCAAAGGCGGAAAGGCTGAATTAATTGAAATCACTTCCGAGTTGGAGGAATTAGCTCTAAAGGCCGCAAGAGTGGTAGGTACAGGTGTTCTAGGTATAGACATGATGGAAGATCAAAAACGGGGACTAGTAGTGCACGAAATAAATAATACAGTAGAGTTTAGGGGTGCAAGTCTTGCTACTGGAATTGATATTGCCGATATGATTATTGAATATGTAAAAGATTGTAAAAAGAGATAGAAAAAACTATAATCGACAAAAAATTTAAATGAGGATTATTAAACAATTTATTATTTATGAAATTCATTGTCGATAAATACTTTTTATTTGAAAGAGAGGTAAATGAATATACCTTGAGGAATTCTAAATGAAAATTGGAGTTATAGGAGCTTCCGGTTTTGTGGGTGGAGAGTTGCTGCGGCTGTTAGTAACCCATCCTAAGGTGGAGATATCGATGGTTACATCAAGACAAAGAAAAGGTGAATATGTGCATAGAATTCATCCAAGTCTAAAAAGTTTTATTAATTTAACATTTTCAGATCTTAATCTTGACAAATTGACTGATGCATGTGATATAATTTTTGTTTCTGTTCCTCATGGTAAATCCAATAAAATCGTTAACGAACTTTATAAGAGGGGTATCAAAATAATTGATCTCTCTGCCGATTTTAGATTGAAGAATCCAGAGGATTATGTTAAATGGTATGGGTGGGAACATCCTTATCCTGAAATGCTGTCAAAGTCGGTTTATGGAGTTCCAGAATTTCATCGCGATCAAATCAAAAATGCAAAGCTGGTTTCATGTCCTGGCTGTATGGCTGTTACTTCCCTTCTCGCATTAAAACCGTTAATTGAGAATGACGTGATTGATACTGAGCATCTTGTAGTGGATAGTAAGATAGGCTCATCAGGCGCAGGTGCACAGGCGAATTCTGCAACACATCATGCCATGCGTTATGGGGTTATCCGTCCTTATAAACCAGCCAAACATCGTCACACCGGCGAAATAGAGCAGGAGCTAAGTGTGTTGGGCGGCAAGAAATTTCATGTTAGCATGACTCCTCATGCCGTTAATATGGTGCGGGGGATATTGACCACTAATCATGCATTTTTAAAGAAAGATCTAAGTGAGTTAGAACTGTGGAAAATGTATAGGAACTCGTACAACGATGAATTCTTCGTGAGGTTAATAAGAGACAAAAACGGAATATACAAATTTCCAGATCCGAAATTTGTAATAGCATCTAATTTTTGCGATGTTGGGTTCGACTTGGATGAAGATAATAAACGAATCGTCGCAATGTCTGCTTCTGATAATCTAATGAAAGGTGCTGCAGGCTCAGCAATTCAAAACCTTAACGTAATGTCAGGATTTGATGAAATGACCGGACTAAAATTCACTCCAGTTACTCCAGTATGATTGTTATCAAAATAGGCGGAAGCATAGTGGAGGGATTAAACCCTTCTATCTTAGATGATTTTAGTGATTTGGTAAAAGAACAAAAAGTGGTAATCGTTCATGGGGGCGGGAATGATGTTACTAATATAGCAAACAGGATGGGAAAGGAACAGAAGTTCATAATGTCCCCGGCTGGTAAACGTAGTAGATATACCGATAAAGAGACTGCTATGATTTATACAATGGTAATGTCGGGGAAGATTAGTAAGAACATTACTGCGATGCTTGAAAGTAAAGGTATAGCGTCTGTAGGTATAACTGGCATTGATGGCGAAATGATTAAGGCAGATCGTAAAAAGAAATTGATGATATTAAATGAAAAGGGAAGAAAAATGTTAATCGAAGGAGGGTACACTGGAAAAGTTTCAACAGTAAATCCCAAATTAATTAATTGCTTACTAGATAACGATTATGTGCCAGTTATTTCTCCGATAGCCATTAGCGATGAATTTGAATTTCTGAACATAGACGGCGATCGGGCAGCGGCCAATGTAGCCGGAGCGTTACAATCTGATGTGGTAATTTTCATTACCAATGTGAATGGGCTTATGATGGATGATCAATTAGTATCTAGTCTTTCTCTAGAGGAGGCAAAAAACATGCTTCCCAAAATTGGACCGGGGATGGAAAAAAAAGTGCTTGCTTGCACAGAAGCTCTGTCTAAGGGTGTAAAAAAAGCTATAATAGCCTCTGGTTCAGTACAAAATCCTATAATGTCTGCTCTTGAAAATAAGAATTGTACAGTGATCTCATGATGCAAGGGGTAGAGAATGAAGAGTCCTTTGTCGGGAATTTGTACCAGAGGTTCCCTGTTAATATCACAAAAGGAAAAGGATGTAGAGTTTGGGATATCAATGGTAGAGAATATCTCGATTGTATGGGTGGATATGGAGTGGCCTTGGTAGGTCATTGCAATGATCGGGTCGTAAAGGCAATAACTAGCCAGGCCCAAAATTTGATTACATGTCACATGTCGGTGTATAATGACGTCCGCTTTAATTTTCTTAAAAAGTTCTCTAAAATAGCTCCAAAGAATTTACAAAAAACCTTTTTCACAAATAGTGGAACTGAATCTGTAGAGGCTGCCTTAAAATTTTCTAGAAAATACACTAGCAAGCCCGGCGTTTTAGCCCTAAATGGTGGGTACCATGGAAAGACTTTTGGATCTCTATCTGTAACCTATAATGAGAAATATAGAAAGTCATTTTTACCCTTATTGGAGAATATGCAATTCATTCCATATTCTGAATCAAACACAATTTCAGAGATTGTGACAAAGACGAATGACAAGATAGGGGCAGTAATAGTAGAGCCTATTCAAGGTGAAACTGGAATCATAATGCCCCCTCCCGATTTTCTGAAAGAAATTAGGAATATTTGCAATGAAAATGACTTGGTACTTATTTTTGATGAAATTCAGTCTGGGTTAGGGCGAACTGGAAAAATGTGGGCGGGGGAGCATTGGGATGTTGAGCCTGATATAATGTGCTTGGCAAAAGGTATTGCAGGTGGTGTTCCAATGGGACTCACAGTCATGCGTTCTGAAATTTTGGACTGTCTGAAGGTCGGAGAACATTCTTCTACTTTTGCCGGAAATCCATTAGCCTGTGCAGCAGGTTCTGCAACGATAGATTCATTAGCTGAGGATAATCTCGTTTCAAACTCTGAAACAATAGGCCGGATTTTTAAGTCCGGTCTTTTGGAAATTAAAGAAAAATACAAGATTGTTCGTGAGGTTAGAGGACTTGGGCTGATGCTAGGCGTAGAAATGAGGTTTGATGTGAAGGACATTCTTCTTGATGGTATTAAAAACGGTATTTTATTGCTATATTCGGGTAGAAACATTTTAAGATTGCTACCTCCAATAGTCATGAAAGAAGAAGAAGTGAACAAGTCTCTGGAATTAATTGAAAAGCTAATTTATAACGAGGAGAAGAGACGATTTGGCTAATAATTTGAATAGTATAGATGAGAAAATAATAGGATTACTGAAAAGTGATTCACGCAAGTCGTTTGTTGAGATCGCAAATTCGATCGGGATGTCTGAATCTGCCGTTCGTCGCAGAGTAAAAAACTTGCAAGACACAGGTGTAATACAAAAATTTACAATCGACGTGGGTCCTTCAAATAAGACGAGTGCCATAACACTAATTTCGGTAAGCTCTGTAGCTGATACATCCAAGGTGTCTGACCAATTATTAAAGCTCAAAGGTGTGGAGATCGTATACGAGATCACCGGTCAATATGATATAGCAACCATAATAGTAGCTCCCACTATCTTAGAAATAAACTCGTATATTGATGAAATACGGAAAATTGATGGCGTATCTGATACTAATACGGTAATAATATTGAGAACGTTGGGAAGCCTAAATTAGTTCGAGTTATCAATCCTTAATTGTCGTTTTTCATTATTCACTTAGTTCATCAGCGGAATGACAATTAAAACCTAACAGCAATGTTGTTTTTTTGTCAAAAGACATTATATAGTTGATTAGATTTCCTTTTTAACGAAAACATACATTAAATAACCGATTATAGTAATATTATACGTCTAATGTCACTAAAAACAGATGACCCTAACTATTTCGCTCATCAGTATAATGATTCCGAGAAGGATAAAAAGAAAATCAAAATTCTGGATTCTACTCTTAGAGAAGGAGAACAGCATCCAGGTGTATCCTTCTCCAATAAACAAAGAATCCAGATAGCTTGGATGTTGGATTCCTTTGGGGTAGATCAGATAGAAATTAGTCCGATTGTTTCACCTGATCATCACGAAGCAACAAAAATAATCATGAAGCAGGGTTTAAAAGCTGACATTGTAGCGCATGTGAGAGCAATAAAATCTGACGTAGATAATGCATTAGATTGTGATACTAATTGGGTTGCAACGTACATGGGAATTTCTGATATTCATTTGTTAGCGAAACTCCGGATATCTAGAGAAGAGGCAAAACAGAGGGCGCTTGAAGTGGTTGATTATATCAAATCTCATGGCCTAAAATCGCGCTTTACTATGGAAGACGCAAGCAGAACGGATCCTGAATTTTTGTTGGAAATGTGTAAAGAGATGAATCAGAGAGGAATAGAAAGAATTAGTATTCCAGATACTGTCGGGATCATGAGACCACGAGGGATGTATAACTTAGTTAAAATGGTATACGACAATATAGACAATTCTAAAACCTCTTTAGATGTACATTGCCATAATGATGTAGGCTTGGCACTTTCCAATGCGTTATCAGGGTGTGACGGAGGAGCTGATCAGATTCACACAACTATTGATGGACTTGGTGAACGGACCGGGATTCCTACATTAGCTGAAACTGCCGTTGCCTTGAATTTAATCTACAAATCCAATAACAGTTTTAGATTACACTTGCTGAAGGACTTGTCTCGGACCATATCAGACTACACAAGGATTCCAATACATGAGTCAAAACCGCTTGTGGGAGATAGTGCTTATAAACATAAGGCGGGCACCCACTTGGCAGCTATCTTGAGAAATCCCTCCGCGTATGAAATTATTGAGCCAAAACAAGTAGGGAATCGTCGTAAAATAGTATTTGGTGAGTTGTCAGGAAAGAATGGTTCGGCCTATTTGTTGTCCCTTTTAGGTTTGGATTCCAACAAAGAAAATGCAGAGTCCTTGGCCAAGGGTTTGAAAGAGTTGCGGATGGGTGATATTTTGGAACTATTTTTAGACGAAAAATTAGAGAGAAAAATACTTAATGAGGATTATGTCAAAAATAATAAGGAATAAGAAAATGGCAAAAGTTAATTGTAAGGAATGTGATGCGGAAATTCCAATACCAGCTGACTCGATGCAAGGTGAAATCGTTACCTGTCCTGACTGTGGAGAAAGTTTTGAATTGGTAAAATCTGGTGACGAATTCAGTATAAAGCCAGCGCAAGTAGTTGGAGAAGATTGGGGACAATAAATATAGAGGAAGATAAATCTTCTCTCTATATCCTTTTTGACAATATTCGTTGGGAGGAGAAATCTATCATTGAAAAAGCAAAACAAACTCAAATAGACCTAAAGCCTATTGATTGTAAAGACCTTGTACTTTTTCTAAACGAAGATTCAAAAAGCTTTAAGGATAAAATAATTTTACAGCGGTGTATAAGCTATTTTAGAAGTTTGCATTCAACGGCCGGACTAGAAGGATTAGGTGCAAGAATGATTAACTCATTGTATACGTCTTTTATGTGCGGTAATAAATTAATTTCTCATATAGAACTTCAAAAAAATGGAATACAGACACCTAATGCAATGTGTGCATTTAATACTACTTCCTCTATCGAAGCCGCCAAAAAATTTGGGTATCCCCTAGTTATTAAGCCCACCGTAGGAAGTTGGGGGCGACTAATTGGACTACTAAACGATGAGGAAGCAGTAAAGGCAGTCTTGGAAGATAGAGAACATATGTTCCCTATTTATCATATTAATTATTTCGAAGAATTCATAAAAAGACCACCTAGGGATATTCGTGCTATAGTGATTGGGGACGAAGTTGTGGCCGCGATCTACAGATATTCCGGGAACAATGAGTGGAAGACTAACATGGCGTTAGGTGGTCACGCTTCTCCTTGTCCCATTACGACGGAGTTGGAAGATATTTGTATAAAATCGTCAAAAATTTTTAAGGGTGACATAGTGGGAGTGGACCTGATGGAAAGTGAAAAATATGGATTAGTTGTTCATGAAGTAAATAATACTACTGAATTCAAGAATACTGTGCGAGTAACCGGGGTTGATATACCTGGTTTAATTGTGGATTATATGGTTAATATTCTTAAAAAATAAGAATCTAGAAAATGGTATCTCCAAATTTTGCTATAGAACTATTAAAAAATACTTTAGAAATTTATACTCCATCAAGATCCGAATCTCAACTTGCCAATTTCTTGAAAGACATTTGTATGGATTTAGGATTTGAAACGGCTAACATTGACAGCGTTGGAAACATGGTTGCAGTTAGAGGAAACGGAGAACCCATTATTCTGCTCTGCGGCCACATGGATACCGTCCCAGGGATTGTACCTGTAAGACTTGAGGGTGATTATCTGTACGGCCGCGGTGCTTCTGATGCAAAGGCTCCGTTGGTTTCAATGTTATTGGCAGCGGCGGACTTTCCAAAACAAGCGGGGACAATTATTTTTGCTGCTGTCGTTGACGAAGAAGGTAATGCTACAGGAATAAAAAATCTGGTAAAAGATACTACATTAAATCCTGACTATGCTATATTTGGAGAACCCAGCGGAATAGAAAATATCACTATATCGTATAAAGGTCGCCTTGAAATTCGTCTGATGTGTGATGTTGATAATAGTGCTCATGCGAGTGCTCCTTGGTTGTCATTAAACGCAATTGATGAATTATATAATGTATGGAAAGAATTGAAAAGTGTATTTCAGAACCAGGAGATCGCTAACGGAAAAAATAAGGCTGACCAGATAAGTTACAGCGTTACAGAAATAAATGGAGGCACGAGTCATAATGTTACTCCACAAAAATGTAGAATAACTATAGATATTCGTATTCCAACGAATTTATCTTGTGACAAAGTATTAGAATTGATTGATAGACGCATAAATGAGATTAAAGATTTCATTAAAGGAGTAAAGATCAAATATCGAGTAGAGGATAAAACCGAACCCTTTCAAGCAAACGTGTCTTCCCCGTTAGTACGGGCCTTAGTTTTATCCATCTTGGATCAAAGAAAAAAAAGACCATTATTATTAAAGAAAACTGGAACGGGTGACATGAATATCTTGGGAAATGTCTTAAATATCCCTGTCGTGACTTACGGGCCTGGAGACCCTCATTCATCTCATACAGTTGACGAAAAAGTGTTTGTTCCTGACTACTTGACTGGTATAGAAATTTACAAAACTGCATTATTAAACATGGTCAGGCTTCACAAGAATCTTCAAGAAAAATCAAATTCAAACAACGAATGTTAGGGCTAGTGACATGGACTATAAATTGATATAAATTAGAATAATTACTAGGATGAATTAATATTAGAAAATGTTGTATATAATTGGCATCGGGATTAATGAGTTCGAATCCTTATCGCTTGGATCTATGGAAATATTAAAAAATAGCGATATTGTATATGTTGAAAGATTTACCGGATTTATTTCAGATGAATTTGTGAATAATCTATCTGATATATTACGAATTACAAACGATTCAAGATCAACAAACGATATCGAAATTAAGTTCATTAAGAGGTGGTTTATCGAAGACGGAAGAAAGATCCTTGAAAATGCTCAAAATTCAAATGTTTGTATTCTAGTCTACGGGGACCCCTTGGTAGCAACTACTTACAACGAACTACTTGTGAGGGCAAAAAAACAGTCCATAGAATTTAAAGTTGTTCATTCTTCATCAGGGATTCTTTCATTAATGGGTGAATCTGGGCTTCAACCTTACAAATTTGGGAAGATGGTCACCATGATGGACGATCCAATGTCTTCAATAACAGTCTATAACACAATCTATGAGAACATGTGCCTAGGGCTTCATACACTGATACTTACAGAGTACAATAATGATGACGGAAAAAATAATTTTCAATCAAGTTCTAATCCCTTTTTCTTGTCTCCCAGCAGAGTAATAGATCTCTTACTTGAGAGAGAAAAAGAAATCAAACTACTGAATTTTTCTGTTGAAACCTATGGACTGGTAGCCACTAAAATAGGACATAAGGAGTCAACGTTTAGTTCCGGAACAATAAAGTCACTATTGAAGTTAGAATATAGTGGTGGGCCCAATTCGATTATTATTCCTGGAAAATTGCATTTTACCGAAGTAGATTCGATCAGATATCTTACTAGTATGATTGATGAACCAACTGATAATACTGAGCGCATTTCCATACTAGCTCATAGGATGTTAAACAAATACATCCCCAATACAAAAGTCGCCGTTGATAACATGTATCAACTTATTAAAACTGAGTTATCTGGACTGTCAAAAGATTATGCACCTGTGATTGAAAATGCCGAGAACTATCTGCTCGATGCACAAATTTTTTACAACCAAGGAAAGCTTGAACTAGCTATATTAAGCGTCGGGTACGCCGAGGGTCTAATCGATTCTATCAGATTTCAGAAAAATATGAATCCTTGGTAGGTTTTTGTATACTAATTTTTTATAGTTGATAGTTTAGAATTGTTAATAGAATATCTTAGTTTACATGTATTAAGGAATGTCCGAGAGCAACAGAAATACTGCCAATGATGATAACAATAGCATCAATAATACGGACTTCGATAGACCCAGACGGAACAAGAGAAATGCAGTGGGTCATCTGCCATATGAGCTCCTTAAATTTGTCAAGAACGAATCATATTCGTTACTTATAAAAGGTAAACCTGGAACTGGTAAAACTACATTCGCACTAACTTTATTAGATAATCTTAACGATGATAGTAACTACTTTTATATTTCTACTCGTCTATCTCTAAAACAACTATTATTTTATTACCCTTGGGTGGAAAAATTTTTCTCCAAAGATCAGAATAAATCTGGCTATAGATTTGAAGATGCCAGGCTAGATGAACCTGAATCATTATTTGAAAGAATCACTAATCAATTAATGGATGTAAAATCTCCAGTTATAATAATCGATACGTGGGACACTATTGCCTCATTTATGGACCGAGAGTCTAGACTAAATAATGAGAGAGTGTTGCAGATTTGGAGGGAGAGGGCAGGTGCTAAATTAATCTTTCTAAGCGAAACTTTCGATCTTGGAATATTGGATTCAATTGTTGATGGAGTTATTACTTTGGATAACATTATATTTGAATCTACTAACAACAGAAAACTGACAATAAATAAACTCAGAGGGTTACCAATAAAGTGTAGTAATTACTCTTATTCATTATATAACGGGGTGTTTTATACATCCGACTTGATTAAGGATTTAAACTTGTTTTCAGCCTTTGAAAAAATAAAACCCTTTTATGAGAGGTCAAAATTGATTGTCAGTAAACCATCAAACAAGTCAAAGTCTAAGATGCTTGACGACTTTGACGTAAAAGAACTTTTTATAGAGAACAATTTCATTTCAATTTTTGTGAAAAATGATATTAATAATGAATTGTTGATATCTTTATTATTAAAACCACTTTGTTTTTGGATGAATAAAACCAACAATAAAATGATGTTAAATAATTTTGGACCAGATTTCAAGTATTTGTGTGAGAGAATCTTGAGTTATCACTTGTCTGCAGAAAAAGTTAAAGACAAATTATTAAAACAAGAGATCGATTTTGCAGGCTCATCTGGAATCCTTAGGGACAGATACGAGAAGGAAGAATTACATGGCGGCGATAACAGAATCAATCTTGAAAAGTTAAAACATACAATAAAATTAAGCTCGGAGACAAGCACGAATTCAAAACAATATGATTCTATACCTCTTCAAGATGAAACGAATATACTAAATATTCTAAATGCTTCTGATTTATTATCTCTCATCAATGATGAATCTTTCTTAAATCTATTAGAAGATAGCTTTGCTACGAATGTGATTATAGTCAAGCACCCTGAAACGAACTTAAACCTCCACTTCTTAGAGAAAGGCATACACTTTAAAATGAACTTGGTCGGAAAAAATATTCTGATACAGCTAGTGAATAATGATATAATCTTGTTTGAAACTATAATCGATAGATCCCGCTTATTTGTGGAATGGCGTCCTGTTCTTTGATCACATGTTATCTGCATTCGTCAATAAATTTAATTTAATCAAATTATAACATTATCAAATGGATAATCTATTTTCAGTTTTTGATTATACCCTTGAGGAAAGTAGAGAGTTAATTGAAAAGATAACATCAATTCACAATGATCAAAAACTCCGAGGCTTCTTTTCAAACATTGGGATGAGTTCAGGTGACTATCTTAATTTTCAAATGCCAGATAATTTAGTGGTGGTTGGAGACTTGCATGGTGATTTTACTTCACTGAAAAAAATAATGAATAAGATTAACTATGAAGATTATTTAAAGACCGAGTCAAACATACTGATTTTCTTGGGAGATTATATTGATCGAGGTAAATATTCTATGGAAGTAATGCTTCTCCTATGTGGTATTAAAACTTCATTCCCTAACAATATGTTTATGCTCAGAGGTAATCATGAAGCGTATCATCGATTTCCATTCTCAGCCTTTGATTTTCTCCGGGATCTCCAAAACAAATTTGATGATTCTGGCGAAACACTCTATACAAATACAATGGTGCCGTTTTTTGATTCACTTTTTGGTATTTGCGAAATAAATGGATTTTCTCTTTTGGTGCATGGAGGCCTACCTGTGGTAGAAGATATGGAGTTTTTTAGAAATTATAAATTTAGACTATCTGATATGAAATCAGACGACGGATTATTAGAAGAAATACTTTGGAATGATCCTCGGGAATTTACCGATAGAGATTGGCAGGCCTCAAATAGGGGATTAGGTAAATACTTTGGAATCAATATTACAAAGAATTGGCTAAATCATACTAACACCAAGTTGATAATAAGAGGCCATGAACCGTGTATGGGATATAAATTCAACCACGACAACAAAGTAATGACACTTTTCTCATCAAAAGACCCATATCCAAAGTTTGAATCCTCTTATCTGAAAATTTCAAAAAAACAAATGGAAGCCCTAGAACTAACTCTTGATCTTAAGGAATTTGTCCACGGTATTTAGTATATTTGTTAACAGTGCTTAGAGCTCTGTCTTCAACTTAATTTCTTTACATCTTTTTCTTAATGAAACAGTTGAAATTTCTGCAACTTGACATATTTCCACTTGCCTTAAGAATTCGTTGCAATTCTGGGAGGCGAGATAAATTATAGATCCTGCCAATGCTCTTGGATTCTTGCCTATTGAAATTCTGTTTTGCTGTACCAGTGAAAAAATTCTTAGAGCTTCCCTTTTTGTCTTTTCGCTTAGTTGTAAGCGGTTACATATTAGAGTAACATAATCGGGCCCGTGCAAAACTGGCATCTGGAGGGAGAGTTCTTTTAATATTAATTTATAGTGAGACATTATATCTTTGGTGGTTATGTTGCAAGCAGTAGCAATATCTGTAATTGTTTTAGGAGTAGCAGTTTCTCTGCATGCAGCATATAATGCTGCCCCTACTAATCCTAGAGTTGAACGTCCCTTGGCTAATTTCTTGATTGCTGCCTTTCTGTATATGTAAGCTGCACCTTCTATAACAGCCTGACTGAGATATAATTTATCTCCAAAGTTATTCAATAGTTTCAATGCTTTCTCCAAATTCCTAGAAACAGAGTCATTAAGTTGAGCTCTATTATTCCAAGTCCTTAATCTTTGGATATTATTTTTCTGAGAGGAATCCAATGCTTTCCCTCTTGCATCAGTGTCCCCGATTCCAATTAGTGTTGAAAGCCCTTTGTTATGGATTGCAAGTGATTCAGGCATACCTGTTCTTGTCCTGTCGTTATATCCCGAATTATTTCTGAAGCTTGCCATCGAGTCAGTATTTGGGTCCTGGCTTGATACACAACCGCAAGCGGAGCATACATATTCAAAAGATGCATTATCAAAAATAACAGAATCACTTTTACAAAATTCACATACTAGTGGCCTTGAATTCTCTACCTTGCCTTCTGGCTGCATAAAAATATATTCAATCCTTTATTACTTATAACAGTTATTATTTATATTTTTTCATAAAATTAAGTATAGCTATCTTATTGATAATATTACTGTGACTTTGAGTCTAGTTTAATGATATTCTGACAAAAAAAAAACGATTAAATTATTAGATAATAATAATATTAGTTACTTAATTGATTGACAATCCTGCTTTAATGATAGCTATGATTCTTTGGATATTCTTTATACCTAACGCCGTTAAACTATTCTATAGGTTTGTCAGAAACAATAAACAATTTATAGAAAAGGATCTTAGGAGAATTTCCAATGATCCAAAGATTATATTCCAAATTACTACCAAATCTGCTACGAAGACTAGCGTTGTAAAACGTGGAATCCAATCGATTATTGACTCTTGCAAATCCACAAAGTACGCAAAGTACGAGATTTTAGTTGTAACTGAGGATCCTAAAGATACTGAAACATTGGAATTCATGCCTTGTAAAGTACTTTGCGTAGAAAAGAGCTTTTCACCTAATGCCATCAAGAAAGCTAGAGCATTGCAATTCGCAGTAGAGTCAAGGAGAAAACTAAAAAAGCAGAATTCAGACCATTGGATTTTTCATATGGATGATGAGAGTTATGTCGTACCACAAACCATTCTCTCTATTTTGAAATTTATACGGGAAAAGAAGGGAATAGCAAGTGAGGGTCCAATATTTTATCCTCTAAAATTTGAAAAAGCTAATAGGATTACTGCTCTGGCAGAATCTATGAGAGCTTTCGGTTGTTTTGAATGTGTTACTCACATGCATAATCCTCCGCCAATACATATGCACGGGAGTAATCTGCTCGTTCGATCAGACGTTGAGGACAAAATTGGGTGGGAGTTTGGACCGATCTTGGCTGAGGATCAAAGATTTGGATATGAATTATATAAGAAATATGGGAGGAATTCAATGGGCTGGCATGGAGGAATTCTCTTGGAGCAGCCTCCCCTTAACATCAAAGATCATTTTATGCAGAGAAGACGTTGGGTGATAGGTAATTTACAAAATATAGAGAATTTTTCAAGGATGTTTAAGTTTCGATTAATATACAAATGCACATCATTTTTTCTGGGGTTTGTATCTGGAGTAATCTCTTTAGCCTTGGCCTTTTACATTAATATTCCTAAATTAATAAGTGTGTTTTCATATGCAAGTTTTGATTGGAACAATAACATAAGTTTTGATTTGTTTGTATGGTTTGATCGAATAATGCATATCAACAGCACATATAACGAAATATTGAGACCCCTTTTTGATATCCAAGTTTTTGATAGTACACTTGCTTTGATCTTGCTCTTTTCAAGCACAGTTTGGTTATTGTCTTATCAAGTAGGACTCTTTCTTAATCTCAAGTATACTAGGATTGGACGATTGAAGCGAATATTTTTACACATTCAAACTTTGATACTAGCTCCATTTTTGGGACTGCTGGAATCGTTTCCAGCCTTCTATTCAGTCATCGAATTCTATTTCTATAAGTTAATAAGGCAAAATAAATTGAAATCATATGATTTTTACGTTATAAAAAAATAGTGTTTTCGACAAGGGAGTTGCAAACCTCAGCATTCTAAGGCTTTGAAATGTATATTTATCTCTTTATTCGTGCCCCGTAGTAAAAACTAAAATTGTGATGGAGGAGGTGGGATTCGAACCCACGAACCCCTAAAGGACGGGATTTCTTAATTTAATCTTGAGTCCTGCGCGTTTGACCAGGCTACGCGACTCCTCCTTTGTAAAATTAATGAATAAAACTCTGTATTATAATCTTTTGATCCTTTCAGGTTACTAAATTCTCAAATGCGGATAAGATATTTGAAAATAAGAATGATAAAATTTTATATTAATTAGAATTAACATATAAAAAGATGACAATGAAGATAAATGAACTAACAAATGATATGAGACATGTTACGATTGAAGGTAAGATCGAAAAAATTAGTGAACCCAGGACAGTAAATTTGCGTGCAGGAGGCTCGGCACTTGTTGCTGATGCTATGATCTCCGATGATACCGGGAGCATTAAGCTATCGTTATGGGATGATCAAATAAAGATGGTTAAAGAGGGAGATAAAATATCAATAGAGAATGGGTATACTCAAGCTTTTAGGGGAGAGAATAGTCTGAACATTGGACGATATGGAAAAATCGCAGTTATGGATGAATAAAACACGTTGTCGTAACTTGTCTTTTTCTATTTTTTATTAGACCGAAAAGTTGAAGGCTATTTACTACTATTTCCTGTAACATCCTTTCAATTTTGATTATTCCTATTTTCGCTCGACCTATTTCCATCGATTCAGAATTTAGGATAATGTATTCTAAGCAATAACCGTAGTGCCTAGATAGATGCGATTTTAGCCACATTTTGCATTTTAAAAAAAATTTTCAAGTGCCTCAGGAATCATGAAAGCTTAACCCTGGAATGCAATTCATGGAACGAATACTCGTAGCTAAGTAGATAATCCAGAGAAAAGATTCCACTATTAAGACGATAATGTTTTCATTTGCTCGATAATAATCATCTCGTTAAATTCGCTTCTTGAAGTCGTTCGCAAAGACTATTCTTTCAACTAGAAATATGAGGTGGATACTAAGAGTTGTTGGAGTCATTATCTTTGCTTAATACAAAGCGAGCGATAAACTATCAGGAAATTCCAGCTGCATAATATGACCGTTAATCTGCATGATTAGATTATTAAACCTCGGTTCGTATATTGAGGGTTTTGGTATCAGAATCTTATCGTTGCTACCTTCTAAACTTATTACTACATCTCGTTTTGATGACTTCTAAATGAAAATTTGATCGTTCTTTATAAATTTTCAATCTGTTTTGTGTTTTAGTATTGCTGCTATTGTTCTTCTTTTACTGCTACAAGATCACACTATAATTTTATTTTATATCATAACAAAATCATTTCGTTATACAATTATTATAAACCCCTATATTTTATAGATTGTTTTTCATAATGATGTATTATCTTAAATGTTATAGTATTGTTTTTCTAATTATTCCAACACTTTTCTTGGCAGGCTTATTTAGTTCTGTTTCTTTTGGGGCAACTGATAAACCATACATCATAACTCCCTCAAAAAGCATTTGTTGCAAGAATGATCCTGGTACCGGCTCAGAATCTTCTTCCACCTCTCTTGCAAGCCCATTAAAGAAAATAAGTACCAAACCAATTCAAGCAGATGAGGGTGCTGATTTAGAACAGACGAGTCATGAAGCTACTGCGGAAAACAGCGATGATCGAAACCTTTCTGACTTAATTCAATCTAATCTGAGTAAACTTCTTAATGTAAATTCAGATGCGATGGGTGATAACAAAGATGATAACAAAGATGATAACAAAGATGATAACAAAGATGATAACAAAGATGATAACAAAGATGATAACAAAGATGATAAGTTGGATGAATTGAGGACTATTGTAAGCACAGTTTTGTCTTAATTCATCTTGAATATTGTTATTTTGAATTAATTAGACATTCAAGAATCTTGAACATGTTTCTTACTTCTTTTGAAGGGCCCTTGATGTCTATCTTAATTCCACCATTAATCGATATCTTTGCTAGATTTAATAACCCTCCTTTTTCTTTGTATTCTAATCCTTGCAATCTCTCAATTTTTTCGCAAATAACATCCTCTGATTTATTGATGAATCCACTTTCCCTATATAATAGAATCCTCTTGTTTGTGATGAACAAGTCATACTTTTTGTTGGCGTATTCAATGTCCCTTCGACAAATAAATTTCACTTGTTCTTCAGGTACTAAGAAATCTTTAAGAGGCATTTTAGAATAATTTCCAATTAGCTATATATTGAATGTAGTCTATGGATTTAATCTGTTTAGTAATTATATTTTAGCTTCTTCTAGACAGAAACTTGCTTGGTTGATATTGTAAACTATTTCCATCTTGCCTTAGCATAATGAATCTCCATTTTTTTTCAATACCCGTTGAGATGCCAATCCTAATAGTTTGAGCGACTTTGAATTGGTGAATTTGAGAAATACTCTCATTTTCCTCGACATAAAAATGATTATTTGTTATATGATCGGTTACATCTAGATTGTTCTGTTTGATGGTAATCTTAAATGCCTGAGTTAATTTTCCTGGTCCCGTAGTCAAATTGTATATATTTTCTGTCTTCCGAAACAACTTCATTAAACTAATTCCTTCAATAGGCTCTATTGACCGAATCAGGACCGCTCCTGCCAATTGCTCGTGATTCCTTGCGACGATATTGAGACAATGATGATTCCCATAAATGAAGTATATATAAAGTCGGCCTACTTCTCCAAACATTGAGGCATTTCTAAGGGTCAATCTTTTAAATGCATGGCTAGCAGGGTCATCAGTGTACCCGTATGCCTCCGTTTCTGTAATTATTCCACTGGTTTTGAAAAAGTTACCCATATAATTTGTGTACTTGACTAGAACCTTTCCAATCAAGGAACTAGCTACCCTGAGCGTTTCATTCTCAAAAAATGATTTTTTGAGCCTCAACTATGGTGTTAAAGTAATATAAGGTTTCTATATTTTTTTACCTATGGAATATAGAATTAAGGATATTTCCTTGGCAGATAAAGGAAAGAAAAAAATTGAATGGGCTGAAGCGAATATGCCCGTATTACTATCTTTAAAGAATAAATATAAAGAATCAAAACCGTTGGAGGATCTTGTGGTTGGTGGCTGTTTGCATGTAACTAAAGAAACAGCCGTTTTAACTAAAACACTTGCAGCAGCTGGGGCCAAAATAGCATGGTCAGGATGTAATCCATTAAGCACTAATGACGATATTGCTGCCTCACTTGTAAAAGACGAAGAGTTGTCAATTTTCGCAAGCAGGGGAGTATCAACTAGCGAATATTATGAAGATATATACTCAGTCCTAAAGTTCAATCCGGATATTACAATTGATGACGGGGCTGACCTGACAATTGAATTTCATAAAGCATTCGAAAAATACGGGAAGAATATCATTGGGGGGACGGAGGAAACTACAACAGGAGTTTTAAGATTGAAAGCTCTTGAAAAAACATCAAAACTTAGTTATCCTATAGTGGCTGTTAATGATGCTGAAACCAAACATGACTTTGATAACGTTTATGGTACAGGCCAATCTGCTTTAGATGGTATAATTCGGGCAACTAATGTATTAATTGCTGGTAAATCAGTTGTCATTGCTGGATACGGTCATGTTGGAAAAGGAATCGCAAGTAGGGCCAGAGGATTTGGCGCATCGGTAATTGTTACTGAAATTGATCCTATAAATGCCCTAAAAGCAAAGATGGATGGATTCATAGTTGCTCCAATGGATGAAGCATCGTCGCTTGGCGATTTATTTATTACGTCGACAGGTTGCAAAGATGTTATAGTTGGTTCCCATATCGAAAAAATGAAGAATGGCGTGATCCTTGCTAACGCGGGACACTTTAATGTAGAAATTTCCATTGAAGAGATCAAAGGGTTGGCAAAGAGTTCAAAACATGTAAATGAAAATGTGGAACAATTTGTTTTGAAAAACGATGCAAAGATCAATGTAATTGGGGAGGGAAGATTGGTAAACCTAGTAGCTGCAGAAGGTCATCCATCCGAAGTTATGGATATGAGTTTTGCTAACCAGTTCTTATCAGTGCTTAACCTTGTTAGTAACAAGGGTAAATTGGAGAATAAAATTTACGATATTGATAGGGCCCAAGATCTGCTAATTGCTGGCCTAAAGTTAGAGGCAATGGGGATTAGCATCGATATATTGTCTGAGGTCCAAAATAAATATCTCAGTGAATATGGTGAGGGGACTTAATTATTTTGAGTATTACAATTCAACTATCCACTAATTTTAATGATGACTAGGTAGCCAAAAGTTAATTAATCTTCATATTTTATCTCTAGAAGAGTATTCATTGTTGGATGGGTGGTCTAGTCTGGTTAGGATACCTGTCTCACACACAGGTGGTCGAGAGTTCAAATCTCTCCTCATCCATCGCGCTTCAAAAACTAATGTAAAATCAGGTAAATAGTAACATTAGGATATATACAACAAAAGTAATTGCCAGAAAAATCTTCGTTACTTGAAATGATTTCTCCAAGGCGTTTGAATAATCATCAAATTGGTTGTTTCCCATGACCATTACTTGGCTTTCAATCTTAAAAACATCAAATGTCGATTTGTCAAGAGAACCTTTTGCTCTTTTAGCCAAAGATTTGAATACGCTCAATATTTTGGACTCGGGAGTGACATCACCTAATGTGTAATAGCCTTTCGTATTTCTCTTTCCTGATGTAGAATGAGTATCAGAAGTGCATATTTCAATGATCTTTAAATTTTCTGCCACAAGGGAGTCTACTATTTTTTCCCTAATTCCATTTTTCATATTATTAGAATCTATCCAACATAGTGAATAGTCTACGTTATTGATTGAAATAATCAACAGTCCAAATTGGCCGTGTCCTAAGTCTGGTTGTTTTAACAAATCCTTATTCGTCTGTTCTTCTATTTGAAAACTATTGGCATATCCTACCTTGAAGGGAAATTGTTCTGATTCTCTTAGTTTGATCAGGTTTTCCTTACCTATTTTTATCAACAACTCGATATGTTCTTGTTCGATTTTCTCCCCAAGTGAATTATGAGCGTCGATAATCAAAATTTGCTCAAAACCAATTTGTTTCGCATATATTTCAAGTTCTGTTTTGACATCAGGTGGTATGTCCTCCATCCCTGACGGAGACTTTGAAAACATGATTATTACATTTTTTCCAAGAGCAAACCCACTGCAATTACAATCCTTGTTGCGAATTGTAAGCGGAATTGAGCATTTATCACCTGCTTCTAAATGGCTATGCTGATCTAATGACGTTAGATATTTTTCAACCTCCTTTTTAGAAGGTATGTTTAAAGAATGATCAGAAATGCTATGCATGACCATCGCAGAATTTGAATAAAATTTAAAAATATCATATGGCAAATTGCTGCCTCCTATTGGATTAAAAGGGCCTGGATGGAGCTCGGGTAGTACAATAAAAATTTCCTTTTGATTCTCAGGCTTTAATTTAACGATTAGAGTGTTAACCATCTTGGGACTTGCTTTAGCTTCTGCAATCTTTTCCATTTCATCAGACTTATTCTCGGTCCAAGCAATAAGAAAAGCTTGTAATATCTTAAACGCGCTAGTAAAATTGGGTCTGCCGATTCTGTCGATAATAATTGTCCATAACACGCCTATGAATAAAATCACCGACCCGAAAACGTATACTGCAATGTTTGTATAAAATATGTGGTTAAAATAAAAAAAAGAGAATAAAATAAAAATGATCAACGGCTGAATGAATGAAATCGGAATAGTCCTCTTTAACGATGCTCCGAACACCGACACGAAAATACCTATTCTTAGGCCTATGGCCATAAACATTCCTTGCAAAACGAAATTGATGTTCAAACTATTGGTATTAATAATAAATTCTGAAATAAATCCGCCAATTACGGTTAGAGTCCAAAGTAGGTTTGCAAATGCAGATACATGCAAGACTTTGGAGAATCTGTTTAGAGGTGTCCCCCGCAATGAAAGGTAGTCAAAAACAAGTGTGACTGAAAATACAGATGCAATAATTGGAAGACTTGTTAAAAAATCAGTAATGGAGTGTGGAGTAATTACGAAATTAATTAGTGCTATATTTGTGATTAAACTTAAGATAGATATCAGAAAAGAAAATTTTTCTGAAGAGGGATTTATATTTGTAAATAGCCATCTTTTATGAAGGCTGGAAACACTGTCAGACTCAAAATTACTCATTAAGTGTCAAAAAAATTTAGACTGGAATCAAAATTTTTATTGCTATCGAAATGGCAATTAAAGCTCCTGCAATCCCTAATATAATTTCCGGCTTTACCTTAACCCCTTTAGTTTCATCTTCAAAAAACCTTAACAGACCAGCACTTGATGCAGGTAAAGGTGCATTTTTCTTCGCCTTCTTACTCATATTTAAAAATTCTTACAATGGAAATAAAAGCATTTCTGTATTAAAAAAATATAAAACAACGAATCAGATTCTAAATTATATTTAAATGACGGTCTTTTAATTTAACTAGTTTGAAACGAGCGCAAATCGGGGTTATAGGATACAATAGCGGCTCTCTTCCGATTAAATCAAGAACGCTTGATTTAGCCTACGAGGTGGGGAGTATTATAGCGAAGAAAAATGCCATCTTGGTTTGCGGGGGGTTAGGAGGGGTAATGGAATACTCTTGTAAAGGCGCTAAAGATAATAATGGTTTCACAATTGGGATAGTTCCACAAGAAGATTATTCAAGTGCCAACAAATACTGTGATGCAGTAATATGTACCGGAATCGGACTGTCTAGGGATTTTATCGTGGCCTACTCCTCTGATGGCCTTATTTCAGTGGGAGGTGGGGTTGGTACATTAATTGAGCTTTGCGTTGGATATATAGCAAAAAAACCAATGGTATCAATTTCGGATAGTGGTGGGATTTCTGATGATTATGGGGGCAAATATTTAGATGAACGAAAGAGAATCTTGATCGAGAAAATAAAGTCTCCACTGGAGGCAGTAGAATACATACTAAAGAAAAATAGCCTACAGTAATGGTAGAACTTGTTGCACTAAACTAAGATAATATTAAATAATTCATTATTATAAATCATCAAAAGTAAATTGATATCATACTATTTTCTTGAATACAAAGATTGATTCGGGTGATAAAAGGATCCGTATTTTGATTCCAATTCTAACAATTTATTTATGATGGTATCTGGCCCATTCTTCTTAAATAAATCAAAAATATCCATTTTAAGACCCATACCCAACTTCAATGCAATGTTCAAATCTTCTATTGTACAAACTTCATTATCAATCAGCCAGGAGGCATTATTAGCTGCGACCCCTAAAATTGAATAAGGATCATATTTTGAAGCCTTTTCCGGAGTAAGATCTATCCTTTCATAATTGTCCCCCTTGTATTCATAAAAGCCTTTTCCAGATTTTTGACCCAAGTCATGATTATCGTACAACTCTTTAATTTTTGGATGGGGCAAAAGGACCGTCTTGTCCCTCAAATTCATTTCATAAGATGCTTTATAAATAACATCGAGGCCTGTATAATCGGCAAGCTCAAAAATTCCCATTGGAAATTCCAATTTGAATTTAACTGCAGAATCAATTACCTCCATAGAAACATTGTCTCTTTCCATTGAATAGAGTGCCTCATGCACCATTGGTATGAAAACTCTATTGACGATAAATCCAGATACATCCTTTTTACAAACTACGGGACGTTTGTTGATCTTATTAATATAATTTGTCACATCTTCTGTTACTTTAGAATCTGTTGTAGTGCCTGGAATCACTTCAACCAATTTCATTAATTGAGGAGGATTAAAAAAATGAACACCAATGAATTTATCCGGACGATCCGTTAGTTTGCTCAATTCTGTTATGGGTAACGTACTAGTATTTGATGCGAAAATAATGTTCTTTTCTGCCAAACTATTTAACTCTTGATATACTTTTTTCTTCAGATCAAAATCTTCTGGAACCGCTTCAATTATTAAATCCGCGTTCCCTATTGCTGTCTGAAGGTCGACCAGAGGGGTTATATTATTATAAAAAATATCAACTTCCTCTTTGGAAATCTTATTTTTTTCGGCAAGCTTTTGTAAAGACCATTTGATCTTCTCCATTGCCTTATCCAGGAATTTTTGTTCTATATCACGTAATACTACTTTATAACCCGCCATGGCCGATACTTGAGCAATTCCATGACCCATTATTCCTGAACCTAAAACAGTTATATTTTTTATTGACACAATCAGCGATAAGCTACTATCAAAATATAACTTTTGTTTTATTCTAGTTATTCATCTAAAATTCATCTGTAATTCTAGTCTGTTTTGTTCCTTTTCTGATAATTTTACTGCTTTTCTTGCCAACTGCTTTATCCACCATTCTCAGAATATTGTTATCTCTGGTCTCTTTCGCATAAATCAAATATATCCACGCAATGTCCTTTTCTTCGGTTTTTCTGATTACCCTACCTATTCTTTGAGCAATCTGATTAATGTTGGAGGTATTTGAAAGAATTATGGCTATTCTAACCTGGGGAATATCAAAACCTATTTCCAGAGTGTGGACGGATAGGAGCGGATAAAAATCTTCTCCCCATTTTTCAAGGATCAATTTCCGATCCTTTGTTTTTATTTTTGAATGGATTATCTCAGATTTAATATTTTTCTTGTTAAGGGTTTCCTGTAACGTTATAATTGAATCTATAGTTTCACTGAAAACCATTATCTTTTCATTATTATGTTTTTCAATTATGAAAACGGCTTTTTCTAATTTATGTTTGGATGAATTTAATAAATCCTTTCTTAATCTTACTTGGTTAAACCATTCCTTTGCGTACTTTGAACGCATTCCCCCCTGGTAAAGGATCTTTGAAATAACGCCTGGGTCATAAGCATTTAGTTTGTAGGAAATATTTCTAATGGACTCACTGGTTTTCTTGTAGATCTCTTTTTCTGCGTTTGTCAGGCTCACTTCCATAGAAACTATTTCGGGTTTTGCTAATCTGCCGTCATCTACCGCTTCCTTGATGAGGTATTTCTTTACCGGTGGAATTATTTCAATAATTTCCTTGTACTTTGGGTCTAACTCATTAATGGTAGCTGTTAGCCCCAATATCTTTCTTTTCGGATCAGCCGTTATTATTTTAAAAAGTTTCTTGAAAGAAAAGGCTGTGTTACTCAGTAAATGAACTTCATCGAGGATGACCAATTTTGCATTTTCAATCAAAGGATAATTATTTATTGCACTTTGATATGTAGAAACAGTAATCTCCTTTTGATCTTTTCTCTCTCCATAATATGTTCCTACATATTCTTTTGAAATATTATATCTTAGGAGTCTGTTAACATTTTGTTCAATAAGTACAATTCGAGGAACGAGGAATAAAATATTAAAAGAACTAGTTAAATCTTCTTTAACTTGCGCATTTCTCATGGCTTCTAAACATGCTCTCCTAGCGCTCTCGTATGCTATTTCCGTCTTACCAGTACCGGTTGAATAAATGATGGATCCTCGATAGCCGTTTTTAATCCAAGAATCAACTGCCGCTACTTGGTCTGGTTTTAACTCAAAGGGAAATTTGAGTGAGGAAATGGCAGGAGGCATATTGTTATTTGTGTCCGTTTTTATATAATCCTTCCACAATCAAAATCACATTAAATTCATTAAGCTCAATATCGAATAGAACTCGGGTTTTCAGAATTAAAGGTGGTTTTTTCAATTATTTTTGTGAATAAATAAGCAAAGTTCTTGTTAAAATGGGTTCGAAAGTACACCTGCTAAAATTTTGAGGTATTCCCGAAATTCTAGCATCAATTTCGAAATATTGTGGTATTTATTAAATCCTCTTCTATTTCAGATCCGGACGTAATCTACAATATGATCACTAATCGTTTAAAGAATCAATGGCTAAGGAACGCTTAATAAGAGGAATTAGGTATATGAAGCAATAATAGATGGCTGTAATATGCAAGAAATGTGGCCTACCTGATGATTTATGTGCATGCGGAGAGTTAGATAAAGAAGATACTCGAATTGTAGTAAGGTTGGAAACCCGACGATTTTCTAAGACAACCACCATGATTGAGGGCTTAGATCCAAAAATTAATGATATACATACAATTGTTAAAGAGCTTAAAAGCAGGTTGGCATGTGGCGGTACAGCAAAAGACGGTTTTATCCTTTTACAGGGTGATCATAGGGATATTGTCAAAAATTATCTAGTAATAAAGGGCTTTAATGAAGCTTCTATAGAAGTAATGTAGATTTATAATTTTAAGAAAAGACTTTTGTTAAATAAATCATCGTTGAATAAAGTTCTAAAATGGATAGACGATACACTTATCTTCATCGTTATCTTGGTAACGGCTTTCTCTTTTCTTATAGGTCTCTTTTTAGTTTTTTTTACAAACCTTGGTGGTGAAGTTCATTGGTATAATGATGTTCCTCTTGACTTTTTGATATTTGGCATTTTTGGACTTAATTCAATATATTTCAACTTAGGAATTACCTTCATGTTTTTTTGGACAGTTTACCTGGCATGTTATGTATTTTGTTTTTTAAAACCTTTTTCAATCCTTAATTTATCTTCAGTGAAAAAGCCGTTTCAAATGATTGGACTTGAAGCGATCAAAGTACAGCGCAATAATTATCTTGCAATAACTATTTCTTGGTTTTCAGGCTATTTTGTACTCTCAATTTTGATCGATGTTATACAACAGCTATTTGGTTTCAAGTTAGGGAACCCCTTAACTGCTAACCCCATTTTATCCTTTTTTTATTTGTCTGCAGCCCCTCTGAACGAAGAGATATTCTTTAGGGTTCTCCTTTTAGGGATACCATTATTCCTATTATTCATCCCATCTGGTAAAGGTTTATTCCTTTCAACACTTAATCATCCATACAAAAATATTCCGTATAAAAAAGGAAAATACACTACTTTAGCAATAGCAATAATTATTGCATTGAATTCGCTAGCTTTTGGATTAACTCATGTCATATTTGGAGGTGGCTATGAAATCGGAAAAATAACTCAAGCTGGGTTGGGCGGCGTTATAATAGCTTGGCTATATTATAGGTACAGCCTCTCTTCAGCTATTACCTTCCATTGGATTTCTAATTATGTATTTTTTGCGTACAGTATATTTGGATATTTTTTGTTCAAAACTCCTTGGAACGCCGAATCTGATAATCTATTCTTGGCTATAATATCAGTGGTTTTTATAGTAATGGGTGTCATATTTTTGTATAGGCTTCTCGAGCAACTAATTACAAAGTATTTGACAAAATCAAAAATGTGATTTTTTCACAATTTCAAATGAGTTTTGAGTCCTTTATACCTATTTCGGATAGTAACTTCAGTGACACCGGCCGCTTCTGCAACATCTTTTTGAGTTTTATTTTCACCATTCATTACACAAGCTACATACAGTGCTGCAGCTGCTAAGCCCATTGGATCCTTACCAGCCGATATCTTACCTTCTTCTGCTTTCTTTAGAATTTCCAAAGCTTTTCTCTTGGTTTTTTCCGTGAGGCCAGCCTTGCTTGCTATCCTAGCAACACATTTTACTGGATCAACCACTGGCATTTTAAGATCCAATTCTCTAATCAGTAATCGATAACACCTTGCAACGTCCTTCTTCTTTATGTTACTGGCATTTGCGACATCTTTCAAAGTTCTGGGTGTTTCTGTATCCCTACATGCAGCATAAAGTGCAGCTGCAACCAGTGCTGAGATAGATCTCCCTCTCACCAAACCCTTTTCTAAAGCCTTTCTATAAATATAAGCAGCTTTTTCAATTACTGCATCACCAACTGCTAATTTATCCTTTAATCTGTCCAATTCACTGAATGCTTGCCTGAAATTCCTGTCAACAGGTTCATGGACTTGACTCCTACTATCCCATGTTCTTAACCTTTCGATGGTGCTTTTCATGGATGCAGAGAGTGGTTTACCCGATGCATCCTTATCCACTGGTCCAATAATCGTAGCTAAACCCATGTCGTGCATAGCCAAAGATGTGGGTACTCCTGCTCTACTTCTATCTTCATGTTCTTCCTTGGAAAAGGCTCTCCACTCTGGTCCAGTTTCTTCTATCCTTTCTGTAACTACAAAGCCACAGTTGCCGCAAAACATTTCTCCAGTAGAATTGTCAGTAACCATTGGACCCTTGCCACATCGTGGACATTGGTCACCAAACATAGATATATCTTTTACCAAAAGATATCACCATAAAACTTATAAACTAATTCCACATGTATTTATATCTTTCCTTACATATAAATATATCGAAATTTACCAAAATAAATCCGTTAATACTTTGCTTTAGTTCTTTTTCTCCTCTCTACTTTGGCGTATTTTTTGCTCTCACTTCTTTTTGAACTGTAAGCATGAGTTCTTTTTTCACTTTTATTGCTCATGGGTAAAAATAATAGGCGATTATTTATATACTATAGTTTTTTCCAGATAGAATACCTGAAATTAAAATAATGAATTTATAATGCATTATTCCATCAATACTTTATTCATGAGGAATAACTTGCATGTGGTTGTTTTTTTGACTGCACTTTCCGCTATCGTTCTTTTTAGTTCTGATAATTATGCCTTTTCCCAGATGAATAAGACTGGGGGCTATGCTGACCAAGTTAAATTCATAAGATTTTCTAATGAAAATGTTGCGTACCAGGAAGTGAGTAATGGTCACCTTGACAGTTATTTTTTCCAAATTCCTCTACAACTTGTTGAATCAGCTAAAAAGAATCCAAATCTAGAAGTGTTTGAGAAGGAGGGTCTTTCTTATGGTTTGTTATTAAATCCTTATAATACAAACCAAACTTTCAATCCTTTCTCAATCAAAGAAATTAGATTTGCAATGAATTTCTTAATCGATAGGAACTTTATAGTAAATAATATTTTAAAGGGTTTCAGCAATCCCATCGTAGAGCCGTATGGACCCACATCTCCAGAATACCATAATGTGTTGCCTGTAGTCGATCCATTGAAAATCCGTTATGACTTAACCCTTGCTACTAAAAGTATCAAGGACTCTATGACAAAGGCGGGGGCAAATATGGATGAAACAGGCAAATATACCTTAAACGGAAAATCCGTGCTGGTTAAGATATTGATTAGAAATGACGATTTGTTAAGAAAATCTTTCGGTGATTTTGTTGCATCCGAAATTGAAAAAGTCGGATTCACGGTCGTGAAGGAATACGGTGACTTGACAAAAGCCAATAGAGTTGTTTACGGATCAAACCCGGCAGATTTGGAATGGAATGTTTACACCGAATCATACATATCCAGTTCATTCTCAAGGTATAATCCAACAACTGTTAGTCAAATGTATGCTCCGTGGTTTGGAAATATGCCAGGATCTCAGAATCCTGTCTTTTGGCAGTATTCCAATTCAACAATCGATAACCTAACACAAAAGCTCGTTTTTAACAATTTTACTTCTGAAATAGAACGAAATAATTTGTTACGACAAGCGGAGTCGGCAGGTTTGCAAGAAGCAGTGCGCCTCTTTTTTGCAAGATCCTTTGATCCATACATATCCTCATCAAAAATTAGTGGCCTGATTAACGACTATTCTGCTGGCATCGCTAATAAATTGTCATTGATAAACGCTATAAAAAACAATACCGATAATTCTACACTCAATATAGGGATGAAAGAAGTGTATCAAGGAGCCTGGAATAATGTTAAGGGTTGCACAGATTTTTATTGTAGGATCATTTATTCACTTGTTGCTGATACTCCAACGATATCTAATCCTTATTCTGGCGACCCTGAACCCTCTAGGAATATGTGGACCTATCTGTTCTCAAAAGGTCCTACTGATACTGTCATAGTTCCAAGCGATGCCCTTACTTGGAACCCATTTAATCAAAGTTGGGATAAGAACAAAAATCAAAGTAATTCTGCATTAACCAAAGTTACTATGAAACCTTTATTTTCAAATTGGCATAATGGGGAACCTATGGATAGGTACGATCTCTTGTACTCTTATTATTTTCCATTTGAATGGTCAACTGATACTAAAAATAATGATAAGACCTTTGATGCCGAATATTCCAGTTTAATTTTTCCAACTTTGTCCCTGATTAAAGGAATAAAATTCTATGAGAACAGTACATTTGATACCTATGTCGATCTTTGGCATTATGACAAAAAATTAGTCCCCTCTTACGGGACATTATGGCCTTCTGAACCATGGGAAATTACTGCCGCTACGGAACGATTGGTTGCTGATAATAAATTGTCTTATTCAAAATCTGACGCTAATATTAAACATATAGATCAGTTATCTCTGAATCTTCCAGTGCAATCCGAATTGGTAAAACAAGAGTTGATTAAGATGTCTAATGAAAAATATTTACCCAATCCTTTGAAAGGTTTGGTAAGTTTGGAGTATGCACTTGAACGCTACAAGTCATCAATAGACTGGATTAATATTCATCACAATGCAGTCATTGGAAATGGGCCTTATTATTTGGAAACTTTTAATCCTACTGGAGGAGTTGTAACCTTGAATGCGTTTAGAGATAATACATATCCGTTCAAGACAGGAGTATACTCTGACTTCGAAAACCCTCCTGAACTACGCTTTGATAGGATTAACATTCCAAAGTTCCTAAAAATAGGAGATCCATATGATTTTGACTTGCAGTTAAGTATTAACAATCTATCTAATGGCTCAAATAGTTTTAGCGGGATCATTGATCATTTCATTTCTGACAGAAATAATAAGATCGTAGTCGAAGGTTCTACTGTGATAAATAATAGCTCTAATAATCAATCTGATAGTAAAGGTCAACTTCAACTGGATGAATCTGGAGTTGTTGCCATATCTTTGAATGCAAGCCAGACACAGGAACTTAAACCAGGTCCAGCAAAAATAAAACTTATCATTACTTCTACAGAGTCGCCAAAACCACTGATCCAAGAAAATACATTGATTGCCCGGCCTTGAGTAGGGTTTAATACAACGATATAGACGAATTTGCCTTGATGACCATCATCGTGTACCTTTTAAAAAAAATTTCAATTTTGATATCAGTTTTAATTATCACACTATTGGTTACAATATTCCTTTTAGGCTCGACCATTGACAAAATAATGGTAGACAATATCCGAATGCAGGTAACTAACTCTCTATCCAACTCTATATCTGAAAACCAAAGACTAGGTCAGCTACAAGACCCACAGGAAAGGCAGTCGATCATCAATAAACAAATTAGTATCCAAATTAAAAGTCTGGGGCTAGACGAACCTTGGTATTCTCCAAAAAAAATAATCAATAGTCTCCTTCAAATCATTACATTAAACCTGGGTAATTCTAGATTTTTTACCACCCATGATGGCTCAAGCAGCGTGAATGAATTAATAATTGAAAAAGTACCAAATACAATTTTGTTGTTTACTTCCTCGTCAATAACTGTAGTAGCCATAGGAATAGTAATAGGATCATATTTAGCAAAGAGGGAAGGAAAAATTTCCGATCAATTGATAGCTGGTCTTGCCTCTGCTAGTCAGAGTATACCTCCATGGTGGTTTTCAATGATAATGATAGTTTTGTTTTCGTTCCTGCTTCAAATTTTTCCTGCTAGATCTACCCCTTTAATTTCTCCAGATACTCCAGGATACTTTATTGATTTATTATATCATATGACTTTGCCTTTTATTACAATGGTTATCATAGGTTTTGCATCATCGGTTTATTACGTCAAATATATTGTTTTGAGGATAATTGATGAAGATTATATAAAAACTCTAGGAATTATTGGATTGCCTTCTAGAAAAATTTTACTCAAACACGCACTGAAGAACGCTGGACCTCAATTGACGACAATGCTAGGATTAGGTCTTACTGCAACTTTGGGAGGGTCTATACTGATAGAAGAAATATTTGATTGGCCTGGCATGGGAAACCTGTTTTACAATGCAGTTATTCAGAATGATTCTCCTTTAATTATAGGCCTGGTATACTTCTTTACACTGCTTTATTTATTGACAAGATTGGTACTGGACCTTACACTGTCAATTTTGGATCCCCGAATTAGAACTGGAGACGAATGAGCTAATGGACGTGGTTTATTTATTTTGACGAATAAAATGAAACTTCGTCTAAAGAACTACAAGGGCGGTGTCTTGGGCTTTGTATTGTTTTTGTTCTTGATCGGGATCACTATCTATACTGTTTTTTATATTCCAGCAAAGGAACGGTCGGAATGGAATAATCCCTTCTATTGGATCGACTATCCCAAAAATGCGGCCCCTGCTTGGGTTAATTATTTCTTGATGCCATTTGACCAGCAGTTACCTGAACATAAGATATATTCCAGGGAAGAAGCAGTAATTTCATCTTATTCTGAAACCGACTTTAAGGTGAGTAACCTTACATTTTTATACGAATATGTATATGGGCAATTTCCATCTGCTTTTAGCATACCATTTTCATTGGAGATTGGTGAAATTCCTCCAGCAGTAGAAATTTCGGTTAAAAGGCCAGATGGTTTGACATTTGATCTATACTATAATTCATTAGATTCTATACCAAGCATTCAAAACGAGGTTGGGGCTCAATTATCTAATGGCGGTAGCCAACCCTACGAACAATCTCAAAGACTTTTTTCATCATCTAAAGAGGTAATTGATACTTTAATGAAATATGCAAATTTGTTTAACTTTTCTTTAAGGGATTTGCCTGCCGAAAAAATTATCTTTTCTGAAACTGATTCAAATATACCTCTCAAAGGAACATATCAGTTTGTATTTACTACTTATTCTTTTGATAATGACACCATTCTAAAAGATATAAATCTCATAATAGAAGGCAAAGTGTTTGGATTGTTAGGAACAGATGAATTTAGGCGAGATATATCCTTTGGGATCATGATTGGAACTCCAGTAGCACTCCTAATCGGGATCGCAGTAGCTTCATCCTCAACCACTATTGGTCTTTTCTATGGATTGATTGCTGGATATAAAGGGGGAAAAACAGGAACGCTTATGGTAATAATGATTGATATTTTTCTTTCGATTCCAACGATGGTATTATTTATCATATTATCACTTAATTTTGGAAGGAGTTTATTATTCTTAATTGGACTTTTTGTTTTATTTGGATGGCCAGGATTGGCATTGATAAATCGAACATTTAGTGTTCAAATTAAGAATTATCCTTACGTTGAAGCTTCTAAATTGATGGGTGAATCTGATTTTAAAGTTGTATTGAGGCATATTATCCCTCAGTTAATCCCCTTTACCCTTGCCAATTTTGCACTTTCGGTGCCAGCAGCAATATTGGCTGAATCAGCCTTGAGTTTTTTGGGATTTGGAGATCCATCTTTTCCAACATGGGGTCAAATGTTGCAGGATGCTCACTTCTCATCCGCTGAAATTTTAGGATATTGGTGGTGGATATTACCGCCTGGACTAATGATTTCGATTACTAGCATGGCGTTTATTCTAATAGGAAGATCTTTAGAGTACAGGGCTAAACTGAGCAAAAAACAATAATTGCCATTTTAAATCCTCCTTTCGAGTGGTACTTCCCTACCTTGGCTATCGTACGCATGGATATCCTCCTCATCATAGGGATGACATATAATAATAGAGATTAAACCGTAGAAATGATTTAGATCCTCAAGGGAAGGTTGACTTGAACCACTAGGATGGGAATGAGCTGTCCCAAGATACTTCAAGTCAAATGGTAATTCGTTTATTGGAAACCCGGAATAGAAGGGACCATGTACGGAGAAAGGAGGGATAACTAAATTGTTTATGAATATCTCCGTTTTTTTTCTTTCACCCTCTAAGATTAGTATTCCCTCATAGGGATGATGCATTTTAGCATAAGAAATTAATCCGTTAATTACATTATGGGTAATTGCTACAATTTTTTTTTTGCTTTTATTTCCGTCCGGATCTTTATTTTTTTTACCCCTCAGAAACCCAAAATCCATATTAGATTTTAGAACTTACTAAGATAAAAAATAATATTTGGATTCATTTAAAAATCGTAACTACATAATTTTTATATTAAAAAAATTACCTGAATTCTTATGTTATATTTAACTTGTTGATAAAATAACAAACTTTTAATATTTTTGGAAAGCATTATTTTTAGTTTGATTTATCAGATTTCCATTATGCTTATTTTTACTACCTTTGTATTTCTTGGTGGGCTTTTATCCGGTGCAAGTGCGCAAATTCTCCCACAAAACAGTAATCAAAATTCAGATTCCACCTCTATTACTGCTCCTTCATCTACTCCTTCTTTGGTTAAGAATCCTTACGGGATCAGAATTACAGATCCCACTAATGGTGCTCAGGTCTTTATCAATGGTACCGATTATTTTGACAGTACAGGAAAAAGACTTTCCGTTGAAGGTTTTTCTGTATCAAACAACGGTAATTTGACTAATTGCGATGTGTCGATAGTGACTAACAGCATTTTTCCCTATCAAAATGTAAATGGGACTGGTCCACTAGGTGTAAAGGACTTTTCCAAATGGAACTATAAATTCAATTCCGACTACGCAAACTTACATGAAGGCTCAAATAAGATCACTTCAAAATTAGCTTGTGAAGGGGGTACTGCAAAGGCATATTATAGTGTTAATGTAACTGGAACAAAATTTAATGGGACATTTCCTGCATCCTCCACAAATTTGGCTTTAGCTAACGAAGGTATTACAGGTAATAGTTTACCTCCAAGCTCAAATATTGCCGGTAATTTTAAAGGTAATTTAAGTTCAAGCGATATCAACTCGTCTAGTGAAGATTTAGCACTTCCTGTGACTGGGATCGAAATCGCATCTCCTTCCAATGGTGAAACAATTGATATTGATAAGCCTATAAATATTAACGGTAGTTCGGAATATCCAACTAATTATGATTGTGAAGTACTTGTAGCTGATGGTAATACTGCAGGCGTGATAGCACCAACTAGCGCTAACCATTCTAATTTTAAGAAAACAAAACCTGGAGGCATTAACGGCACGAGTGATTTTAGAAGTTGGAGTATGGTACTTGAACCTGGATTTAATAACCTAAAGAATGGCTCACAGTCATTAACTGCAAAATTGCAATGCTATTCTCCGCTATCTTCCGTGAAATTTGCCAAAGTAAATATTGTTACAAATACTTCTAAACCGTTAGAACTCAAAGCAATGGATGTCAGTATCGACAAAACTGGGCAAGGTACAAACCAAAAAATCATCATAGGTGTAAATGACGCTTCTACAAATGATCCTTTGGTAGGTAGTGCTATTACTGGTTCAATTAACAATAATCCGTTTTCGGGGACTTCCGATTCACTTGGGAAATACCGCGTAACTATACCATCTAGTGTTATAGATTCTGGTGCAACCATTAACGTATCAGTTTCGGCTTCTGCTGATGGTTATAAGATTAAAAAGACGAGTACTACTTTTGAAGGATCACCTGCGATAACTGATGAAACAACTCCACCCACATCTGATAC
>JACDCB010000155.1 GCA_013694585.1 Candidatus Nitrosopumilus sp.
TTATTCCTTTGGCGAGTATCTTACTGATTCTTTATGCTTTTCTCCGGATTTTTTGCGAGAAATCTGGTTCTTAAAGCTGTCGCTCATTTCATCAAAAATTTTTGCAATGTCATATTCGTTTGTAGATGTATATGTATATCTTCTATGAGGGGAGATAATGTTTGCAGATATCTCGTATCTCTTTCGTTCCCCTGTGACATCTTTAATTTTGATTTTACATCTGGCTTCTATAATCTCTGGAGATATTTTATGCATTAATTTTATTATATTAATAAATTTTGATTTTACCAATTCTGATTCAAATGGATCCTCTGGTAAGCCTATTATATAGGCAGGAATTTCGCTCTCAACTTGTTCTCCTAATAGTGAAATAATATCTCTAAAAGTAATTATGCCTAGCACAGTATCAAGTGATTTTACTAATGCATAGGATGAATTGGAATTTAGCAATAAATTTATTACCGAATTAATAGCTTCATTTGGACCAATCGTTACTATATTATTGTCTGCAATACCAATTACTTCAAGTTCAAGTCTGTGTTTATCATGTTCTGATACAATTGCATCCCTTGCAATCCTCTCTGATGGAATCAGAGTGTGCATAATGTCACTTGACGTAACAATACCCCTAATCAAATTTTTCCCCTCATGCGTCTGTTCTACGATTGGCAGATGATCTATCATGTCTCTTACCATGATGTTCTTTGCGGTCGCCACTTTATCCTTTGGCTCAATTGTTATAAGCTCGGGAGTCATCAAGTCAGAAGCGATAATTCGTTTGTCAAAGTTTATTTTCTTCTTATCAAAAGTTTCAAGGATGTATTGTAATATTCTTTTTGACGATACTTGTCCTATAATTTCATGACTGCTTTCAGCAATAATAGGTAACGCTCGTAACCTATGAAGGCTCATTATCCTTGCAGCATTTCCAACAGAGTCAGTTTGTTTGAGGCTTGGGATTCTCTTCCCTAATGTGGAAGATTTCATTGTGTTAATATCTCTAGCAACTAAAATGTCTCTAGTATTCAGGCAAAATAACGATTTATCTGATAATTGAACAAATACCTCGTGGGATTTTTCTTTAGTCATTATTCCAATGATTTTAGATACAGGAACATCTTCCTTAACTAACACCGGCTTCTCAATAAAATCTCTTAATTCCTTACTTCGAATGTCTTTTAGATGACTATATAATTGTCTACTGACCTCTTGTGAAATCATATTATTAGATATATCCTATATTATTTTATATTTGCGTAATTAAAATGGCTCTGGCAGAGGTCATTTGCGTTTATTTAAGGTTAATGTTTGTATCTCTACCCTAGGTGGCTGCATGATTACGGTAGAGATTGTTTTAGAAATCGATCAGTTGTACAAGTTAGTACGATATATACATTATAAGCTAATTTTAATGAAAGTACTATTTTCAATCCTTATTGTTATTTAAGTATTTTCCTTTTCATATTGCAGCTACTAAATAAAAGAAAGAAATGACGATTTATTCAATTAATGCTTTGTTCTTTATATCTTCTCGTGAACTCTTTTTCAATTTCTTCTTTCTTAATTACTTCCCCTCGTCTACCTGGGGTTCTAATCGCTTGTTGGTTCACTTGTCGCCTTTCTTCTTCTAATTGATTAAATCCTCTTTGGTAATCATTTATTTGTTGCTTTTTCTTTTGAAGCTCCAAAGCATAGGATTTTCTAAAGAATTCTTCTTCGGAATCAATAATAACATTGTTATTCCCTAGTTCCACATACTTATATACTGGTCTTGATATATCAACATTTAATTTTCCTAGGTTAAGATCATATCAAATACTTTGTAAACCTTGATCTATCAATAACTTTAATGATTTGTATGTTCATTAATAATTACAATTGAATCAGAGGATTTTTGTCAAAATATCGATGAATAATTTATTCTTGGCGGCAATTTTAATGCCTTTGTTGGCCTTGGCTCCAGTTGCATACGCCCAAAATAATGAAACTAATTTTATAAACGATGAAACCATTAACGAAGCCAAAAATACTTCCATGGGACTTGTAAACCAAGCTCCTGGTGCATTAAAAAGTGCTTATAACGAAGCCAAAAAT
>JACDCB010000029.1 GCA_013694585.1 Candidatus Nitrosopumilus sp.
GTTACGATTTTAGGAATTCTAATGACAGTGTATAGTACCTATTCTTCAATCAAGAATATAAAAGCAAAAACAGATCTAGTTAAGATATGTATGTGTTCTATCTGTAATCATAAGAAATCAAAGAGTTGCCTAAATTCTGGTTGTAATTGCTGCATCATTATCAAAGAAGGCAATGTTGTTGGTCATCATAATAGTGCTTTACAATAGTTCCCAAATTGATCGACCTTATTAATTTATTAGATTCCGCAAGCGATTGATTGATAATCTATCACTCCAAAGTTATGATTTATCATTTATGTACGTCCAATTTGATACGTTCGAAAAAATTTATCTATTTTGGATACGCTAGGTCCCCACCCCACTATTCGATTTACACCAAGTTAGAACTAAATCGAGCTTGAAGACACATTCTTACTGCGTAAATTTTGATATAAAAAACTAAGGAATAAGTCAACTCCGCTTATCGATAGAATCATGGGATATCTGCCATGGACAGGACTGGCCCCACATGGAATTTGAAATAAAATTTTTTTAAATTATTAAGCATATCCATCAAGAAGACAATTAAATCTCTACAATGGTTGACCCAGTTGTGAAATTCGGTCTTGAATTATCAGATTTTCTTTTGAATGACTTATTAATTTGATATTTTTACATAAAACCATGAGTGAGCAGAGAATTGCAGTTGTGACTGGGAGTTCGAGCGGAATAGGTTTTGAAATATCTTTGATGCTAGCAAGACATGGGTTCATAACTTATGCAACGATGAGGGATTTACAGAAAAGTTCAACCCTGGAATCGATTGCGGATAAAGAAAACATTCCCTTGAGATGTATTCAACTTGACGTTACGAATGATATTTCGACTAAACTAGCTATTGAAACTATAGTGAAAGAGTCTAATAAAATAGACGTCCTGATTAATAACGCCGGATATGGTTTGAGTGGAGCTCTCGAGGACCTTTTGATAGATGAAATAAAATTACAATTTGATACAAATTTTTTTGGTTTGATACGAGCTACACAAACAGTGTTACCTATAATGAGAAAGCAAAAATCTGGAACTATTGTCAACATAAGTTCCGGCCTTGGCCGTTTTGGCATCGCAACTAGTTCAGCCTATGCAAGTTCAAAGTTTGCTATCGAGGGATTAACTGAATCCATATCGTATGAGCTTGAACCATTCGGGATTAGAACTATACTTGTAGAACCTGGAATAATCAAAACTAACTTCATTAAAGCTGCTGTATTAGCACAAAAATCTAAAGACCCTAATTCACCTTACTTTCAATTTATGAATAATATGGAAGACGGGATGAAAAAATTAATTGAGAGTGGTGAGAAACCAGAATATGTTGCAAGGGTTGTACTGGATGCTATAAACGACAATAATCCGAAGTTGAGATATCTGGCAGGCAAAGATGTTGAACAAATTATGGAAATAAAAAACAAGGTATCAGATGAAGATTTTCACAATATGATAAAGAAAATGAGTAGCTAGTTTGTTTTAAAAAGTTCCTATCCACCACCATGTATTGATTAGCAAGATAAAATAACCATGTCAAGTGACTGCTTTTAGCGATATTAAAACAATCATGTAAACCAAATGGTTGGTATCCATTAATTTGCGGTGACTGAGAGCAAGTAGGCTAGGTAACACAAATTAAATGCCTTCAATATCATAATCGATCTAGCTAAAGGTGTTTAAGCGGGCTCATCCATGGAAAGATATGGTATGAATCTAAATGATTCTTTAATTTGTTGAAATTCTTTATACATTTCGGACACTTTTGCCTGCGGACTAATGAAATTGATATGATACAGATGATCTTTAAAGATTGTATAAATATCCACTTCGAAGGATCCTATATTTTGGGTAAGGAAGGTCAATTCTTTAGCAGGCTGATCACCAAGTCTGGTGTAGTTATTTCCGAGTAACTTTACATTCAAATTTCCATACATTGAGGATGGATCTTGAAAAGAACTTATCTTATCATCGACTAACTTATCCAAGAACTCAGCTGGTGCTAATTGGCTGTCTCCTAGCGATCTCTTTACATCACTAACGGAAATGCTAAAAATTATTTCATTTAAGGGAGTGACAGGCTCACCCATTATTGGTCGTAGGACTAACGCAGTAGTTTCTCCATAATAAGGAAAGGTAGAATTTCTTGGAGCTACTTCCCAGTCTAAAGGATAATTGAGAACGAAAGTATTATTTGGATCAGTGAATGTTTGGGTCGAATTTGACTGTGCCTCGACAGAATCTTGTTGAAAATTTATTGTTCCTATTAATAGTAGTAGTAATGATAATGGAAGGAAAACAAGATTAACGAGCTTATTGTGCATTAATAACAAAGGAATCACTAGTTATTTAATTTTCATAAAAGCAAATTCCTGAAACTCAATTTGATGACATCAAATTAGAACTTCACCTTAAATAGAGTAATAGTTTTTATACAAGATTACATCCAATTAGCCTTTTCTATTCCATGGAGCGTAGGTCTGGGTTAAAAGACTCTCATAACAAATGAAAAATGCATACGATAATAATGGTTGTGTTACACGTTTGCTTTGATACGCAGACATATGGAAAAAGGGACAGAAATTAACTCGCCTTACACTGTATAATATAGGATATCTACTGTACTTCAATGATTACTAAGGTTATATATTACTATATTGTAACATGACTAGAAAGATGCCTAGATCAAATTCTGCTGAATTAATTACTTTAAGAGTAAACATTGTAAAAGAGCTAAGAAGTAAATGGAAGAGGGAACGGGAGAGGAATCCCTATATTAATGAACACTTTGGAGGATTTGTAAATGAGTTACTACATGAGATACTTGAAAAAGATGAATTTTTGAGGCACTACGCACCTTTCTTGTCAGAGGAGGGTTGTACTAGGGATACTCTCTACATTAAAGATTATAAAGAAAATAAAATTACAGAAATCCATTTTCATGATGAAAAGTTACATTGTTCGCTCTGTGAGTCATCTTCATGTTTTCATATTCAGTTTGCTATGGCCACCCCCCGGGTTGCAAAGTTGAACATAAAAAACCAATCAACTGATGAAGACATTGAAGAAGATGGACAACATGTAAGAAAGTTAACAAACAATAAGAGAAGGAAATCCACAATTTCCAGAAAGTGATACTGAAAAATTTGGTCATGGGATTTATCATTGTACAAACACAATACCCCTCAAACTGTTTGCCCCGTTAATAACTTTAATAAATGATTCAGGGATTTATTTATCGATCTAATTTGGAGGAGAGCATTATAGATAATCATGCAGTAACTGACTATCCTATTCATGACCTATTAAGAAAAAGGTGGAGTGCTCGTGCATTTTCGGCAAGAAAAGTGGAGAATATAAAACTGTTTTCGATCCTAGAGGCAGCGAGGTGGACACCTTCTTCGAGAAACGAACAGCCCTGGCGTTACATTGTTTTTACGAGTGACAATCCCAGTAGATTACTTGAGGCTCAATCAGGTCTACTAGAATCAAATTCATTTGCAAAACAAGCACCTATCTTGATATGTGCGATCACAAAAAAACCTATGCCGATAGTAAAGATCCAAATAGGCTATATTTTCATGACCTGGGGGCCGCAAATGAGAATATGTTCTTGGAAAGTTTTAATCAAGGTCTAATTATGCACGAGATGGGTGGATTTAATGTAACATTAGCAAAAGAGGTATTCAAGATACCTGACGATTATGAAGTGGGAATTATGATAGCCATAGGATATCAAGGAACCAACGATAGCTTGCCGGAAAAATTTAAAGTTAAAAATACTAAGCCGAGGGAGAGAAAACCTCTATCTCAAATAGCGTTCTTAGAAGACCTGGGACATGTATACAAGAAATGATAAACAAGGAATAAAGCAGATATATTTTTGCTTTTTATCTTGAAACATATATTGTAAAGGTTCATAATAATCTCGTAAATCTATTTGAATAAGTTACTCAGGTTAGTATCGAACACATTCATCTACAAAATATATTAAAGAATATGGCGGTATGTATCTAAAAAAAACAAAGGTGTTGATCTTTTTGAAGTTGAACTAGAAAACGTTACTCTAGGAAATATTTAATTAAAATTGGTTGGATGAGGCATTAATTGGATTTCCTTATGCATCTTTTTTCCATATCGATTGATTCGAATAATTATTCTATCTTTAATGTTCCTCTTTCGTATATGATTAGAAATCTGATATGGATCAGTTACTTTTATCCCATCTATTGATTCAATGATATCACCTTTACGCAAATCAGCGAGGTAAGCGGGACCATCTTTTTGCACCCCAGCAATTAAAGATCCCTCGTTGGTTGGTAGCCCATAAGAATTTGCTAATTCACTTGTAATCTTTATTGTGGAAATGCCTATCCATGGCCTATTTGTTACGCGTCCATTCATTATTAAATCATTTATTATCAACTTTGCTACATTTATTGGCACGGCAAATCCTATACCCTGTGCATATGGCATTTTTGCTGTATTTATTCCAATCACTTGCCCTTTGGTATTTACGAGTGGGCCCCCCGAATTACCAGGATTGATCGATGCATCAGTTTGAACCAGCTCCATTATACCTCGCTCGAACTGCAATTTTCTGCTTAAAGAGCTTATAATGCCTGCGGTAACAGACGGCCCTCCGTCCAAACCAAACGGATTCCCAATTGCAATTACTATTTGTCCTATTTTCAATTCATCTGAATTACCTAATTCCGCGTAAGATAATGCATCTTTGGATTCGATCTTGATTATAGCTAAATCGGTAATATTGTCTGTTCCAATTACTGTTCCGTCATAAACGTTTCCGTCCGTAGTTGTAACTTTTAACTTGTTTGCCTTTTCAATGACATGATTATTTGTCAAGATGTATCCTTTCTTATCTATTATTACGCCCGAACCTACACCTTCTACAGGAAAGATTCGTAATAATTGATCCTTGATCATTCTTACGCTGGCGATATTTACTACATCTTTGTTAACCTTTTCAACTGCATTTATGATTAAGTTTTCATTCTCATAATCAATTGGTATTATTTAGAATGCCCCTCCTTTAATGATAACCAGTTGGCAATAACCGGTGCATCAGAAAAGCAAAAAGGATTAAACAAATAGATGTGCGAACTCTCATTTGTTTTTGATGATAATTTTTTTATCACTAGTTAAATTTATGAACGTCGTCCAATATAAATAGTATAGTTAAATCTATTAAAGCATAGTTTTACTAATAATCACGATTAAAAAATACAATTACTTTAGACCATATTCATTCTAAACTGGATGAAACAAGAAATGAGCTTTGTTACAGATTCGCTCATTTCATTTTGTATTGAATCAATACTGAAGATATCATCAACAGAGCAGAAACTATGAATATTACGTGAATAGATAAAATGAATCTATCCAGATTGGCGTCATTGAGTTGAATTGAATCATAACTCATTTGGTTAGTTGAACCTGAGAAGATGTCATCGACTGACCCAGATGGTAACAGAGCGGAAAATATTAAAAAGACCAATCCGATGCTAAATGCACTTCCAGTCATGACCAACGTAGTACTGATACCGGCTGCTACCCCTCTTCTATTTGGAGGTACTGAGTTCATTATGGTGGCTCTATTGGGAGATGTAAATATGCCCATTCCTGCTCCTATGAGTGCAAGTGGCAGTATCGCATCTATATATGAAATCCTTGAACCCAGGGTAGCTAATATGATAAAACCTGTTGCAGAAACTATCATTCCTGCCTGAGAGATAATTTGAGACCTATATTTATCATAAAACCAACCAGTCATAGGAGCAAATATCGCCAATGCCAAGGAGACAGGAATTAAATAAATACCCGAGTCTAAGGGGTTTAAACGCATAGTCGGTCCTTGAAGGTAAAATACCATCACGAAAGTGAAGGCGCCACGAGCAAGAGAGTTAAAAAAAATTGCAATATTACTGCTGGTGAAGAGTCTAATTCTAAATAAGGTAAGTTCGATCATTGGAAAACTAACTTTTTTCTCATTTTTATAAAATAGTATTAACAAAGAAATTCCAGCTAGTATACACAAGATTATTTCGAATGTGCTTAACAGATGAAAAGAGCCGAACGTTATTCCAACTAGAAGGGTTATTATCCCTCCAGTAAATAATAAATTTCCCATCCAATCAATTTTTTCCTTTTTTATCGTTCCTAATTCTTTTAGTTTTGAGAATGCCCATACTGTAGCAAATATTCCTATAGGTATATTTATCCAGAATATAGACCTCCATCCAAAATATGAGGTCAAAGCCCCGCCAATCACTAAACCCACGACCGAACCCACTACAATGGATATTTGATTTATTCCTAAAGCTTTTCCTCTCTCGGATTCAGGAAATGAGTCCGATAGGATGGCTGAACTGTTTGAAAAAATAAAAGCAGCGCCTAATGCTTGGATGATTCGAAAAACAATCAATTGTTCTCCCGTTTGAGACACACAACAAAGCCCAGAGCCAAATGTAAACAAAGCAAATCCGAGATTATACAATTTGACTC